>NZ_JCANQV010000219.1:0-10199 GCF_059553635.1 Candidatus Streptomyces philanthi | reverse complement strand
TCGGCGCTGACGCGGCGGGTGGACCTCGTCCGGATGGCGGTGCGCCATCGCGCGGCCGACGCGCTGCCGGACGACCTCGGTACCGGCGAACAGCTGCTGATCGTGCACGACTTCCCGCACGGTTTCGACGACCGCGCCGTCAACCAGCTGCGGTACCTGGCCGACGAGGGACCGGCGGTCGGGGTGCATCTGATGCTGGTCGCCGACCGGACCCGGACACCGGAGTTCGGTCCGCTGCTCGACCCGCTGTGGCGCGCGCTGCTGCGGATCACCCCCGTGCCCGGCACCCATCTCGCCGATCCGTGGGTCGGCCATGCCTGGACGTATGAGCCGCCGCTCGCCCCCAGGGGGAGCCGGGCGGTGCGCCGGGCCCTGGAGCGGCTTGCCGAGGCCCGACGGGCGGACCACGGCTGAACAGCCCTTTTATCCATTGCTTTACTTTCTCTTGGCTTTCCTTTACTCTTTTTCGCGCGGAGGGGAGTACTCCTGCCACGGCGTTTCCGTCATCACGGACGGTGAGTGTGACCGGTCCCGGGAACGCCGGTCCGGCGCGGCGGCCGCATGGTCGCGGCGGCGGGCGGAAGAGACCTCCGGCAGCTGACGACGCTGTACGTGCCGTACGACTCTGCCGGAGGAGCAATGGACGTTTCCCCGACCCTGTGGACGCTGACGATTCTCGGCCTCGCCGTCCTGATCGCCGCGGACTTCTTCATCCGCGGCCGCACCCCGCACGAGGTCTCCCTCAAGGAGGCCGCCGTCTGGACGGGCGTCTGGACCGGGCTCGCCGTGCTCTTCGGCCTCGGCCTGCTGGCGTTCGGCGGCGGCGCCCCGGCGGGGGAGTTCTTCGCGGGCTTCGTCACGGAGAAGTCCCTGAGCGTCGACAACCTCTTCGTCTTCGTCCTGATCATGAGCAGATTCGCGGTGCCGGCGGTCCACCAGCAACGGGTGCTGATGCTCGGCGTGCTGATCGCCCTGGTGCTGCGGGCCGGGTTCATCGGCGCCGGAGCCGCGGTGATCGCCGGCTTCTCCTGGGTGTTCTACTTTTTCGGCGCGTTCCTCGTCTGGACCGCCTGGAAGCTGCTCAAGGAGGCACGAACCGGCGAACAGGCCGGGGAGTTCGAGAAGAACCGCCTGCTGAGGGCGGTCGAGCGGCGCTTCCCGTCCACCGACGACTTCCACGGCACCCGGCTGACCGTCGTCGAGAACGGCCGGCGCCTGATGACGCCGATGCTGATCGTCCTGCTGGCCATCGGCACCACCGATGTGCTCTTCGCGCTGGACTCCATCCCGGCGATCTTCGGCCTCACCCAGGACCCGTACATCGTCTTCACCGCCAACGCCTTCGCCCTGATGGGCCTGCGGCAGCTGTACTTCCTCATCGGCGGTCTGCTGCGGCGGCTGGTCCACCTCTCCTACGGGCTGTCGGTCATCCTCGGCTTCATCGGTGTGAAGCTGGTGCTGCACGCGCTGCACGAGTCGGGTGTGGCGGTACCGGAGATCGGCATCCCGGTGTCGCTCGGCGTCATCTTCACCGTCCTGGCCGTCACCGTCGTCACCAGCCTGCGGGCCTCCGCCCGGCAGACGGCCCGCGACGCGGCGTGTGAGGACGACGGCAGCGAGACCGCCGCTGTCCGGTGACCGGCCGCCGTACCGCGGTGGTACGGCGGCCCCTCAGTAGGTGACCGTGATCCGGCGGGCGACGCCGTCGACCCGGACCGTCCCGCCGTACGGGATCACCAGCTGCGGATCGGTGTGCCCTAGGTCGACGTCGAGGACCGCGGTCGTCCGCGGGGCGTACTCCTCCAGCGCGCGCAGTACCGCCGCGCGCTGCTCCCGGGCGTAGGCGGCCTTCTCCTCCGGGGAGTTGCGCCGGGAGAGCGACCAGGTCTTCGGACGGGCCATCAGCAGGGCCGGGAAGCGGGCGAGCAGCCCCCGCTCCCCCATGGCCCGCAGCGTGAAGTACACCTCGGCGGCGCTGGGCATGTCCTCGGACGTCTCCAGGAACAGCACACAGCCGTCGTACACCGAGGGGTCGCGGTGGATCTCGCGGTCGGCCATCAGCATCCAGGCCAGGATCTCCAGGTTGCCGCCCCAGCTGACGCCCTCGACGACCTGCTCCGGTCCGTGCCAGCGCCAGCCGTCCCCCGGGCTCATCGGGGGTTCGCCGGTGAAGGTGGCCGGATCGGCCCAGTCGCGGTCCTCGTCCCGGTAGGTGTCCGCGGGCCGCAGCGCGTACGGGCCGGGGCGGAACAGGGCGGCGTGCAGCGACTCCCGGGTCAGCGGGTGCAGCGCCCCCGGGCGGCCCAGTTCGCTCATCACACAGGCGCCGTGGAAACCGACGATCCCGGTGTTCCAGAGGAAGGCGAGGAGGTTGGTGTTGTCGCTGTAGCCGAAGAAGGGCTTGGGGTGCGCGCGCAGCAGATCGCGGTCGAGGTGCGGCAGCACCGTCAACTGGTCGTCACCGCCGGTGCTGGCGATGACCGCGGCGATGTCCGGATCGGCGAACGCCGCGTGCAGATCGGCGGCCCGCTGCCGCGGAGTGGCGCCCATCGTCCGGGTCGTCGGATATTCGACGGGGACCAGCCCGAACTCCCGCTCCAGCCGGGACAGCCCCAGCTCATGGGGGAGGGGAAGGATCTCGCACAGACCGGACGACGGGGAGACCACGGCGATCCGGTCGCCGGGCCGCGGCTTCGGCGGATACACCGGCGGGTTCAAGCGGGACATTCCCCGAGGCCAGGGGCCCGGCGCGCGGACGTCAGTCCGTTTTCCCGCGCCGGGCCCCGCCGCCGGGTGTTACCAGCCCCGCTCGCGCCACTCCGCGAGGTGCGGGCGCTCCGCGCCGAGGGTGGTGTCGTTGCCGTGGCCCGGGTAGACCCAGGTCTCGTCCGGCAGTCGGTCGAAAAGCTTGGCCTGGACGTCGTCGATCAGGTGGGTGAAGTGCTCCGCGTTGCCCCAGGTGTTGCCGACGCCTCCCGGGAACAGGCAGTCGCCGGTGAACACATGGGGGTGCCCGTGCGGGTCGTCGTAGACCAGCGCGATGCTGCCCGGGGTGTGGCCCACCAGATGGCGGGCCGTCAGACGCACCCGGCCCACGGTGACGACATCGCCGTCCTCGACCAGGACATCGGTCGGTACGGGAATGCCCTCGGCGTCGTCACGGCCCGCGTACGTCCGCGCGCCCGTCGCGTCCACGACCTCGCGCAGCGCGCCCCAGTGGTCGCCGTGCCGGTGGGTGGTGACGACGGACGCGATGCCGCTGTCACCGATCAGCGTGAGCAGGGTGTGCGGCTCCGCGGCGGCGTCGATCAGCAGCTGCTCGTCGGTCGCCCGGCAGCGCAGCAGATACGCGTTGTTGTCCGTCGGACCGACCGCGACCTTCGAGATCATCAGGTCGGTCAGTTCGTGCACGTCGGCCGGTCCGCCGACCGTGACTGCTCCGGTATAGGCCATGGCATCACTGTAGTCGGCGGGACGCACGGGGCCCTTCTACAGCGGCGGGACCGCGGGCAGCGAGGGGCCGGGGCCCCGCACGCCGCTGCCGTCGGTCCGCCCGGTGAGCCAGCCCAGCAGCGCGGTCGCGGAACCGGTCACCTCCAGCGGCGCGGCGTCGTCGTCGGCACGTCCGGTGCGCCAGCGCCGTCCGTCGTCCGCGCACAGCTCCAGCGGGGGCAGCTCCGCGTGGCCCGCGAACTTCACGGTGGCCAGGAAGTCGAGTTCGGCGCCGACGAACGCGTCCGGCAGCTGGGCGAGGCCGCGGCCGACGCCCAGGTCGATGTGGTGCAGTTCGACCTCGCCCAGCCGCCGCAGCGGCAGCCGGTCGGCCCGTTCGACCACCCCGTTGCGCATCTCCACCCGGTACGCCAGTCGGTCGGGCGGCAGCGCGCGGGCCGCCGCCTCGAAGCGGGCGGCGCCCTCCCGGAGGTCGGCCAGATGCGCCGCGAGCGGCCGGTCGGCGTCCCGCGCGATGTCGGCGTCGCGGGTGGCCGCGCTGGTGTACATCGGGGTGCGGACATCGGTGCGCGCCCAGGTGAGGAGGTTGGTGAGGGCGTCGGCGTTGCGCGCGACATGCGCGAGGAGATGGCCGCGGGTCCAGTCCGGGAGCAGGGACGGTTCACGGACGGCGGCGTCGTCCAGTGCGGCCACCGAGACGAGCAGCCGCTCGGTGGCCTCGTGGACGGCCGCCAGGTCGTGGGCGAAGGCGGGCGCGGTATCGGTCATGTCCCGACGCTAGCGCCGCAGCGGTGACTTCGGGAGACGGCCGTGACGATCCGGACGCCCACGAGGACGCCGCCCCTCACGCCTCCTGGATGTCCGGGGCGCCGAACCAGTGGCGCAGTGCCGCGTCGAGCGCCTCCCAGGAGGCTTCGGACGGCGGTGCTCCGTCGGGGACGTCCGAGGCCCAGGCCGTGCAGCCGTCCGGGCGTACCAGCAGCCCCGCGAGCCCCGGCCGGTCCGTGCAGCGGGCCGTCACCACCCGGACCCGGCCGCCGTACCCGGTGGCGCGCCCGCGCAGCCCGGCGTCGCCGGTGAGGTCGAGCAGCAGCGCCGCGCCGTCGTGCAGATGGTCGGCGAGCCGGGCGCCGTCGTCGAGGGCGAGGTCCGGGGCGCTGCGGCCGGTCAGGGGATGGTCGCCGGGCAGGTCGAGGCGGTGCTGGACGCCGGAGATCTGCTTGGCGAAGAAGGTGGTGCCGGTGACCGTCCCGGCCAGTTCCGCGACGACCGCGCGCAGTGCCCGCGCGTGCGGGTCGGGGCGCATCAGCGCCACCTGCGCCCGGGTCCACTCCAGTACCCACGCGCCGATTGGGTGCCGTTCCGCGGAGTAGGTGTCGAGCAGGCCGGGCGGGGCCCAGCCGCGCACCGTGGCGGCCAGTTTCCAGCCGAGGTTCATCGCGTCCCCGATGCCGAGGTTGAGTCCCTGCCCGCCGAACGGCGGGTGGACGTGCGCGGCGTCACCGGCCAGCAGCACCCGTCCCGAGCGGTAGTCGGGGACCTGGCGGGTGTGATCGGTGAAGCGGGTGGCGGTGTGCACCTTGGTGACGGTGACGTCCACCCCGGAGGTGTGCCGCAGGGACGCCTGCAACTCCTCGGCGGTGACCGGGGCGTCACGGTCGGCGGGCGGTCCGCCGAACTCGACGGTGAGGATGCGGCCGGGGACCGGACCGTGGGCGTAGATGCCGTTCTCCGTGGTGTTCCAGCCGGCGCCCAGGCCCTCGGAGCCGGTCATCTCCACGACGGCCTGGTGCCCGGTGATCTCGGGGGCGGTGCCCGGGAACGGGAAGCCCGCCAGTCGGCGCACGGTGCTGCGGCCGCCGTCGCACCCCACCAGCCAGCCGGTGCGCAGCGAGCCGTGCGAGGTGTGCGCGGTCACCCCGTCCTCACCGGCGTCGAGGCCGGTCAGCCGCACGCCCCGGCGCAGGTCGACGCCCAGTTCCGCGGCGCGGGCGTTGAGCAGCCGCTCCAGGGGCTCCTGGGGGACGAGACCCACCGTGTCCGCCGGGCCGGCCCGGGACAGGTCCGGGTCGTCCCCGTCCAGCAGGTCGCCGCGCAGCATGATGCCCGCGAAGTGCCCGGCGAACCGGGGCGCCCGCTTCACCAGGGAGGACCCCTCGGCCTCCCGCTGCCGCAGGAACGCGGTGAACTTCTCCAGGGCGGCGCGCTGCACCTCGGCCAGCGCGGGCAGCATGCCGCGCCGGTGGAACGCCTCGGCCGTTGGTGTGTTGATCGCTCCGGCCTTGATCGTCGTGTCCACCTCGGTCAGCCGTTCCAGGACGACGACCGTCACGCCCGCGAGCGCGAGCTCGCAGGCGAGCATCAGGCCGACCGGGCCGCCGCCCGCCACCACGACGTCCGCGTCATGATCGATGCCATGTGTCATACGGTTGACTTTAGTGACTCAAAACATTTTGTCACTACAATTTCGGCCACCGGATCGGCAGGGAGCGTGAGGACCATGGGGCCGGGCGAGGACTGCGACCGCGGGCGGACGAAGGGCGGCGGCCGGTGGGCGGGGGACGACGGTGACGGGCTGACGCTGCGCGAACGCAAGAAGCTGCGCACACGGCAGCGGATCTCCGAAGTGGCCACCCTCCTCTTCGTCGAGCGGGGCTTCGACGAGGTCACCGTCGCCGAGGTCGCCCGCGCCGCCGAGGTGTCCGCGATGACCGTCTTCAACCACTTCCCCCGCAAGGAGGACCTCCTCCTCGACCGGATTCCCGAGGCCGCCGGAATGGTCGCCCGGGCGGTCCGCGACCGTGACCCGGACGAGACCCCGCCGGCCGCGCTGCGCCGGCTGGCGCGCGATCTGCTCGCCGCCCGCCATCCGCTGTCGGGCGTGGGGGAGCGGTTCGTGCCCTTCTGGCGCACCGTGCTCGGCTCGCCCGCGCTGCGCGCCCGCGCCCGCGAGGCGATCGAGGAGATCGAGGGCGTTCTGGCGGCGGAGCTGGCCGCGGCCGCCGGGGCGGGGGCGCCCGCGCACGAGCACCGGCTGACCGCCGCGCTGGTCGTCGCGGCGTACCGCACGGCCTTCGTGACGGCCGCGACCCGGCTGACGGACGGGGAGGACGAGGAAGAGGTGGCCGCCGCGCAGGCAGAGGTGCTGGAGCGCGCCTTCGGCGCGGTGGAGCGGGCGCTGGGGGTGCGGGAGTGAGGCGCGTTCCCGTGTGCCGAGCCCCTCCCTCGTGGTGGCCGGCGCCCTGACCTGCCCGGTCTCTCCGGGCGGCGGGCGGGGAGGGGGAATAGTAGCGAAAAGACAGGGTGTGTCGGGAAGGTTCGGAGTCCGCCACACGTTCGGGTGAAGTGGGCTTGCATCCACCGTAAATCGAATGCACGTGCTATAGGCTCGTGTGTGGCATCCCTAAGACAGTGCCGCGGCGGTCCCCCTACTCTGGGCGGGGCCCCCGCTCCGCTCCGCCGCCCGTGCGCACCGACCGGGCCGCGGCCGCGGCGCTCCGCGGCTCCCGCCCCACTCCAGAAAGGTGCCGACCGGCGTGGCCGACCGTCTCATCGTCCGTGGCGCTCGCGAGCACAACCTCCGCAACGTCTCGCTCGACCTCCCCCGCGACTCCCTCATCGTCTTCACGGGCCTTTCCGGGTCGGGCAAGTCGTCGCTCGCCTTCGACACGATCTTCGCCGAGGGGCAGCGCCGCTACGTCGAGTCGCTGTCCTCCTACGCCCGGCAGTTCCTCGGGCAGATGGACAAGCCCGATGTGGACTTCATCGAGGGCCTGTCCCCCGCGGTGTCCATCGACCAGAAGTCGACGTCCCGCAACCCGCGTTCCACGGTCGGCACGATCACCGAGGTCTACGACTACCTCCGGCTGCTGTTCGCGCGCATCGGCAAGCCGCACTGCCCCGAGTGCGGCCGCCCGATCGCCCGCCAGTCGCCGCAGGCCATCGTCGACAAGGTGCTGGAGCTTCCCGAGGGCAGCCGCTTCCAGGTCCTCTCCCCGCTGGTCCGCGAGCGCAAGGGCGAGTTCGCGGACCTCTTCGCCGACCTCCAGGCCAAGGGCTACAGCCGGGCGCGCGTCGACGGCACCACGGTCCAGCTCTCCGAGCCGCCGAAACTGAAGAAGCAGGAGAAGCACACCATCGAGGTGGTCGTCGACCGCCTCACGGTCAAGGAGAGCGCCAAGCGGCGCCTGACCGACTCCGTCGAGACGGCCCTCGGCCTCTCCGGCGGCATGGTCATCCTCGACTTCGTCGACCTGGAGGCGGACGACCCGCAGCGCGAGCGGATGTACTCGGAGCATCTGTACTGCGCCTACGACGACCTCTCCTTCGAGGAACTGGAGCCCCGCTCCTTCTCCTTCAACTCGCCCTTCGGCGCCTGCCCCGACTGCACCGGCATCGGCACCCGCATGGAGGTCGACCCCGAACTCGTCGTCCCCGACGAGGAGCGGACGCTCGACGGCGGCGCGATCCACCCCTGGTCGCACGGCCACACCAAGGAGTACTTCGGCCGTCTGGTCGGCGCGCTCGCCGACGCCCTCGGCTTCCGTACGGACATCCCCTGGGCCGGGCTGCCGCAGCGCGCCAAGAAAGCCCTGCTGCACGGCCACCGGACCCAGATCGAGGTCCGCTACCGCAACCGCTACGGCCGCGAACGCGCCTACACCACACCGTTCGAGGGCGCCGTGCCGTTCGTCAAGCGGCGGCACAGCGAGGCGGAGAGCGACAGCAGCCGGGAGCGCTTCGAGGGCTACATGCGCGAGGTGCCCTGCCCGACCTGTGAGGGCACCCGCCTCAAGCCGATCGTCCTCGCCGTCACGGTGGAGGGCAGGTCGATCGCCGAGGTCTCGGCCATGTCGATCAGCGACTGCGCCGAGTTCCTGCGCGGAATGACGCTCAACGCCCGCGACAAGAAGATCGCCGAGCGGGTCCTCAAGGAGGTCAACGAACGGCTGCGGTTCCTGGTGGACGTCGGCCTGGACTACCTCTCCCTCAACCGCGCCGCGGGCACCCTCTCCGGCGGCGAGGCCCAGCGCATCCGCCTCGCCACCCAGATCGGCTCCGGCCTGGTCGGCGTCCTCTACGTCCTCGACGAGCCGTCGATCGGCCTGCACCAGCGCGACAACCACCGGCTGATCGAGACCCTGGTGCGCCTGCGCGACCTGGGCAACACCCTGATCGTGGTCGAGCACGACGAGGACACGATCAAGACCTCCGACTGGGTCGTCGACATCGGCCCCGGCGCGGGGGAGCACGGCGGCAAGGTCGTCCACAGCGGTCCGCTGGCCGCCATGCTCGGCAACAAGGAGTCGATCACCGGCCAGTACCTGTCGGGCAAGCGCTCCATCCCCACCCCCGCTCTCCGCCGGCCCGCCGACCCCGCGCGGCGGTTGACGGTGCACGGCGCGAAGGAGAACAACCTCCGCGACATCGACGTCTCCTTCCCGCTCGGTGTGCTCACCGCCGTCACCGGTGTCTCGGGATCGGGCAAGTCGACGCTGGTCAACGACATCCTCTACACGCACCTGGCACGCGAGCTGAACGGTGCGCGCACGGTGCCCGGCCGCCACACCCGGGTGGCCGGAGACGACCTTGTCGACAAGGTCGTCCATGTCGACCAGTCGCCGATCGGCCGCACCCCGCGCTCCAACCCGGCGACGTACACCGGTGTCTTCGACCATGTCCGCAAGCTGTTCGCGGAGACGACGGAGGCCAAGGTCCGCGGCTATCTGCCGGGGCGCTTCTCCTTCAACGTCAAGGGCGGCCGCTGCGAGAACTGCTCCGGCGACGGCACCATCAAGATCGAGATGAACTTCCTGCCGGACGTGTACGTACCGTGCGAGGTCTGCCACGGCGCGCGCTACAACCGCGAGACGCTGGAGGTCCACTACAAGGGCAAGTCCATCGCCGAGGTGCTGGACATGCCGATCGAGGAGGCGCTGGACTTCTTCGAGGCGGTGCCGACCATCGCCCGCCACCTCAAGACGCTCCACGAGGTCGGGCTCGGTTACGTCCGCCTGGGACAGTCCGCGCCGACGCTCTCCGGCGGTGAGGCACAGCGCGTCAAGCTGGCGAGCGAACTCCAGAAGCGGTCCACGGGCCGCACGGTGTACGTCCTGGACGAGCCGACCACCGGTCTGCACTTCGAGGACATCAGCAAGCTGATCTCGGTCCTGTCCGGACTGGTCGACAAGGGCAACACGGTGATCGTCATCGAGCACAACCTCGATGTCATCAAGACCGCGGACTGGGTCGTCGACATGGGCCCGGAGGGCGGCAGCGGCGGCGGACTGGTCGTCGCCGAGGGCACCCCCGAGGATGTCGCCTCGGTCCCGGCCAGCCACACCGGCAAGTTCCTGCGGGAGATCCTCGGCGACCGGGTCAGCGACGCCACGCCCCCGGCCCAGCGGACGGCCCGCAAGCAGACCGCCCGCAAGACGGTCGCCGCCGCGAACGGCACGAAGAAGACCGTGGCGACGAAGGCGGTCGCGGCCAAGAAGACCGCCGCCAAGAAGACCACGGCGAAGAAGGCCGCCGCGAAGAAGACGGCGACGCGGGCACGCAAGTCGTCCTGACGCGAAACGGGCCGCCGCCCGCTCCCCGGAGCACCGGGGGACGGGCGGCGGCCCGTCGCCGTGCCCGTTCCCTACGGCGGCCCGTCGCGGAGCCGGTTCCCTGCGGGGCCCGTCACGGAGCCGGGGCGCGCCCGCCCCTCGCCCTGCGGACGCACCTCTACCCCGCGACCTCGT
>NZ_JCANQV010000218.1:0-10201 GCF_059553635.1 Candidatus Streptomyces philanthi | reverse complement strand
CCGCGGGCGCGGCGGGCCGCCTGCGGGACACCCGCTACCGCTTCGTGGCCGTGGGGCCGGACGCCCTTCCCGTGGCGGAGAGAACGGTCCGGCTGCACCCGGAGGGCAGCCTCACCACGGAGCCGCCGCGCAGTGTCCCGGACATCGAAGTGGCCGTCACCGCGAGCGACCTGGACGATCTGCTCGCCGGGCGCCTGGGGTACTCCGCCGCGCAGTACGGGGGACGGTTGCGTGAGATACGTCCGGGCCTGGCCACCGACCCGGAGCCCGGACCGGCCGTCCTCACCAGCCGCCACGACGAGGTGCCCGCCGAAGGAATGCCGGCGCTGTCCGGTATCGGGTTGTTCTCGCTGCTGCTGCGGGCGCGGCTCGGCTCGGCGCTGGTCGAGCTGGACCGCGAGATCGCCGCCTGCCGGCAGGGCCGCCCGGTGCGGCCGCACTCCGCCGCCCGCGCCCGTTCCCTGGGCCCGTCCGCCGGAGTGCGCCCGCACCGGGAAGCAGGACTCCGCCCGCTGTGGGCACGTCTGGGCCGGTGTCTCGCCCGTGGTGAGGACCCGGCGACCGCCTCCGGCACCCTCACCGTGGCGGGCCGGACGTGCTACGTCGGCGTGCTGGGCCGCGCCCCGTGGCCCGCGCCCGTCCGCGAGCCGGACGACAAAGTGGGGCTGCTCGTCCTGACCGGGCTCGTCGAAGCGCAGCCCCACCTTGGCGGGGGCGTACGGTTCCCGGCCGCCTCGTACCGCGTCCTGCTGGAGAACATCGCGTCCTCTCCCCTCCGCAGCTGGCGGGTGGTGGCCGCGCTGCCCGAGGGGGTGAGCGTGCCGTCCTGGCGTGCGGCCTCCCTGTTCCCCGTCCCGGCCGACCGGCTCCGCGCCGATCTGGCCCGCCGCGCGTGGCGCGGGCAGATCCTGGCGCCGCAGCGCCCGTCCGGGCCCGGCCGGGCCGCGGAGCGGGGCTGGTGGCTGGGGGGGCCCCCGGCGCCGGCGTCCGACCCGGACGGCGGGGAGCTGTGGGTGACGGAGTCGCCCGCGTGCCGGCTGCGCGGCCTGGTCGAACCGGGGCCGGGAGTCTCGTGGACGACCGGCGACGGCAGACCCGACTTCCGTGTGTGGGCCGGCCTGCCGGACCACGTGCCGGACCCGGAGGCCGCGGTGCGGGACGTACTGATCCGCGGCGATGTCCGCTTCTCGTGGCTGCTGCCGCCGCGGGAGACGACCGCGCGGGCCGGGCGGACGGTGGACCCGGTCGCCTTCGCCGAGCGGGTGGCCCTCCTCGCCCTGGCACGCCTGGCGCACGACCGGGCGGCTCCCCCGCCGCTCACCGACGCCGCCCCCTCCCCCCTGCTCCAGCCCACCGACCCGCGAGGACTGTGATGCTCACCGAGGTGCCGCCCCGCCATCGCCCCGACCACCGCCGCGCCGCCTGCCTCGTCCTCGACGGCCGGGACCGCGTCCTGCTCTCCCGGCCGGACTCCGCCTCCGGGCGCCCCGGCCTGCCGTGGGCCGTCGTCCCCGCGGGGAGTACCGCACGGCGCACCGCGGCCTCCGTGGCGCACCGCGCCTGCCGTGTCCGGGTACCGGCCGCCCAACTGCACTACCTGAGCGAACTGCACCTGCCGCCCGGCCCCGACGGAGAAGTGGCCCACGATCTGCGGGTGTTCGCCCACCGGCAGCGCGACGCCGGCCCGCGCACACCGCCAGGACCGCATCTGCGCTGGAGGCCGGTGGAGTCGCTCGCCGAGGACGACCTCGATCCGGCCGCCGCGCACTGCCTCCGCCAGGAACTCGACCGGTTTCTCGGCCTGTCCGCCGAGGAGGTGGCGGAACCCACGGCACTGTCCGACATCGAACGCGCGGCGCGGCGGCTGATCGATCCGGTCCCGGGGATGTGGCGCGAGGACGAACCGGCCGCGGTGGTGGTCCTCGGCCCGCCCGCGGTGGGGAAGAGCACCCTGCTCAAACGGCACGCCGCCCACGCCCCGCACACCCACCACGTGCGCGACATCGTTCCCGTCACCCGCGGGCCGGGCCGGGACAACTACCTCAGCCGCTATCTGCGCGGGGACGCCGCCTCGGCCTTCTTCTGCCAGATGGAGACCCTGCTCCTGCGGGTGCTCCAGAACCTGCGCACGCACAGCGAGGGCGTCCTGGACCAGGACGTGCACAGTTCACTGGCCTACGCCAAGGCGCTGCGCCTTGGCGGCGCCCTGAGCCACCGGCAGTACGAGACCTACTACCGCTACCACCATCTGCTCACCTCCGCGCTGCCACCGCCGGCCGCGGTGGTGCACCTGACCGCCCGCACCGATGTGCTGATGCGGCGGTTGCGGCGCCGCAACCGCGTCCTGGAACGCTCCTTCACCAGCTCCTACGTCTCGCTGGTGGCGCAGTGCTTCGAGGACGTGGCCGAAGAACTGTCCGCTCGTCTCCCCGTCCACCACATCGACGCCTCCGAACTGACCCCCGACCAGGTGCTGGCACGCTTCCGGGAGCTGATCGCCGGGCGTCCCGTCCCCCCTCACGCAAAGGAGCAGCAGCCATGACCGCACCCAAGAGCGACTGGCGCGATCCGGGTCCCGCCCCCACCCAGGGCCCGCTCATCGACACCTTCGGCCGTGTCGCAGGCGACCTGCGCATATCGGTCATCGACAAGTGCAATCTGCGCTGCACCTACTGCATGCCCGCCGAGGGGCTGCCCTGGCTGCAGAAGGACGAGATCCTCACCGTCGACGAGATCGACCGGCTGGCCCGTCTCTTCCACTCCCTGGGCGTCCGCGAATTCAAGATCACGGGCGGTGAGCCGACCGTACGCCGGGAGCTGGTCGAGATCGTGGAGCGGGTGTGCGCGCTGGACGACGTGGATGTCTCCATCACCACCAACGGGCTGCTGCTCGACCGGCTGGCCCGTCCCCTGCGCGAGGCCGGGCTGCGCCGCATCACCGTCTCCTGCGACTCCCTGATGCGCCACCGCTATGCGGAGATGACCCGCAGGGACGCCTTCGAGAAGGTGACCGCGGGACTGAAGGCCGCCAAGGAGGCGGGGCTCGACCCCGTCAAGATCAACTGTGTGGTCATCCGCGGCACCAACGACGACGAGGCGGTGGACTTCGCGCGCCTGGCGCACGACGGCGGCTACGACGTGCGCTTCATCGAGTACATGCCGCTGGACGCCGAACGGACCTGGGAGCGGGAGAAGGTGATGCCCGCCGAGGAGACGCTGGCGGCCGTCTCCTCCGTCTACGAGCTGACCCCCGTCGCCCACGACACCCCGCAGCCGGCCACCGCCTTCCGTTTCGCCGACGGCGCCCCCGGCGCGCTGGGCTTCATCCCCTCGGTGACCGCCCCCTTCTGCGACAGCTGCAACCGGATGCGCATCACCTCCGAGGGCGCCTTCCGCGTCTGCCTGTTCGCCCTGGAGGAGACCGATCTGCGCGCCGCACTGCGGTCCGGCGCGGACGACGCCGGCGTCGAGAAGCTGATCCGCGAGGCGCTGTGGCACAAGTGGCCCGGACACAAGATCAACCATCCCGATTTCGTCCGCCCCGACCGCAGCATGTCGATGATCGGCGGCTGACGCATGACGGCGCGCGCGAGGGTCCTGGTGACCAACGACGACGGGGTGGCCGCCCCCGGGCTGCGCCACCTCGCGGCCCATGTGCACGGCATGGGGCATCAGGTGGTGGTGGCGGCGCCGGAAGGGGACGAGAGCGGTTGCGGCACCAGTCGTGCGGTCGCCGCCGACGGGCTGGTGGCCATCCGCCGCACCACGCTGGAGGGGCCGGCGGACGTGCCCGTCCACGCGGTCGCCGCCCCGCCCGGCCTGATCGTCACGGCCGCCTGCCAAGGGGCCTTCGGCGCCTCCCCCGATCTGGTCCTGGCCGGCATCAACCCGGGCACGAACGTGGGCCCGGCCGTGCTGCACTCCGGCACCGTGGGAGCCGCGCTCACCGCCGCCCGCCACCGAAGACCCGCCGTCGCCGTCTCCCTCGGTCACGGCGCGCCCTACCACTGGGACACGGCGCTGCGGGCCCTCACGCTCGTCCTGCCGGGCGTGCTCTCCGCCGCGCCGGGGCGCCCGCCGCTCCTGCTCAACCTCAATGTGCCGAATGTGCCCCTGTCGCGGTTCGCCGGCGTGCTGCGCACGGGACTCGGACCGCACGGTGACACCCTCTTCACCGTCCAGCGCTGCGGCCCCGGCCTGCTGCGCGCCTCCCACCGGGCACGCCAGGAACGCAGCGGAGGAGAAGCAGCCCTTCTCGCCGCCGGATACGCGACCGTGACCCCGCTGCGACCGCCCGCCGAGGACACCGAAGCGCCCCTGGACCTCCCCGCCGCCGGCCCGGCACCGGCCGCCCTCGTAGGAGGTCCGCCATGAACCGCCGTGTGGTCTCCTTCACGTGGGGACGCGGTCTGGGCCACGTCTCCCGCCTGGTCGCCGTCCACGCCGAACTGCGGGCCCTGGGGTGGGATTCCCTGCTGCTGACCGAGCGCCCCCAGCGCCTCATCGAGGACTACGGCTTCCCGCAGACCGTCGTCCCCACCGACGCCGACAGCCTGGTCGGCGAGCCCCTGCACGGCACGGGCCCTGCCGTCGACCACGGCCTCGCCCGGGCACTGGTCGCCGGCGCGCTGCGGGCGGACGATGTGGTGCTGCACGATGTGACGGTCCAGCGCGAGCTGTACCACCGGGCCGCGCGGCTCGGCTGCCGGCAGTTCCTCGTCCACCGTTTCCAACGCAACCGGCCCGATCCCGCGGCCTGGGTCGCCCGCCACACCCCGGCCATCAGCAGGGTCTACCTGCTGGGCGAGGAGGGGCGGGTGGAGACCGCGCACGGGGTGCGCCTGGTCGGTGTGCCGCACATCGTGCGCCGTCTGCTCGGCCACCGCTCCCCCTGGCCGGCCGCCGGCCCGGCGATGAAGATCGCGGTGGTGGCCGGCGGGGGCGGCCATACCGACGCGCCCGGCTTTCTCACCGCCGCTCTCCACGGCATCCGGGAGTACGCCCATCGCCACGCCCCGGACGGCGTCGACGTCCTGGTGCTCACCGGCCCGCACTTCGACGGCACGGTCGGCGTCCCGCCCGGCATCCCCGGCCCGGTGCGGGTGACCCCCTATCTGGGCCCCACCTACGACATCTACCGGCACGCGACCGCAGCCATCACCCACGCGGGCTACAACACCGTGCAAGAACTCGCCCGTTCCCAGGTGCCGACCGTGGCCGTCCCCGGCATCCGGGACTTCGACGACCAGCGGGTACATCTGCGGGCCGCGGCCACCCGGATCAACGTGGCGGTGACCGAGGCCGACGGCCCGGCCATCGCCCGTGCCCTGACCGGCGTCGTGCGCCACCGCCCACCCACTACCGGGCCGGAGGGCGACGCGGCGTCCGCCGAGGCGGACGGAGCCGCTTGGCTCGCCCGCCACCTGACCTGTCCGCCCTCCGACAGCAGTCGTGACGAGGATCGCCATGCCTTCCGCTCCGAGTGACCTCTTCGCCTCGGCAGCGCCGTACTACGCCCGCTGTCAGCCGCTGTACCCGCGGGACATGTACGACTCGATCGCCCGGAGATTCACGCTCAACGGGACCCAGACAGCCCTCGATCTCGGATGCGGGCCGGGCACCATTGCCCTGCCGCTTTCCGCACTGGTCGCTCGGGTGATCGCCGTGGACCCGGAACCAGGAATGCTCGAAGAAGGGAAAATGACGGCCGAGCGCCAGAATCGCGGCAATATCCAGTGGCGGCAAGGGGATTCCTCCGCATTGCGCGCGCTGGGCCTGCCTCCGCTGGACCTCTGCGTCATGGGCAGAGCATTTCACTGGATGTCCCGCGAGCAGGTCCTCACCGACCTCGACCTGCTCGTCAAACACCACGGCGGGGTGGTCATCGCTTCCATGGAACCGCCCGAGACGGAATGGGCCCGAATCGTTTCCGAAATACGGAACCGGTACCTCGCTCCGTCCCGTCGCGGCGAGAACGGCACCTACCGGGAGCAGGAACAGTCACACCGCGACATTCTCCTCCGCTCCCCTTTCCCGTCCGTCACTGCCGAGCGTTGGACGTACCGCGTCGACCACACCCTCGACGATCTCATCGGCCTCCAGTTCTCGCACTCCTCCTTCACCCCCGCCCGGCTCGGCGACCGGAAGGACGCCTTCGAACGGGACCTGCGCACGGCGTTGATCGACTTCAACCCGAGCGGACAGTTCACGCAGACCCTCCACGCCGAGGCGCTGATCGCCACACGGAGGGGCTGACTTCCCTTCCCTCCCGCCGCCACCCCGATGGAACGCCGGGGTGGCGGGGCTTCATGCTCCGGGTGCGGGTCGCACGGTGATCCCGTTCCGTTCGAGCAGCGCCGCCGTCACGCCGTCTCCCGGTACCAGCTCGCCGGCGAACGACCCGTCGTACACGGCCCCGCGTCCGCACGAGGGACTGCGCGGCATCAACAGCGCCTCGGTGCAACGGCCGTTCCGCGCCGCCGCGAGTGCGCGGTGTGCTCCCTCCACGAACTCTGCCGTCACATCACGCCCGGTGTCCTCGACGACCCGCGCCGTCCCGTCGAGCACATCGTGGCCGTCGCCACCCACCAGTTCCGCGGGACGCCGCGGTGTCGCGAGCCCACCCGCGACCTCCGGGCAGAAGGAGACGACCTCGCGACCGGCCACCGCTTCCTCGGTCCCCGACGACGCCTTGTCACGCCCGTCGAACCGGCAGGGCACCCCGCGCAAGCACGCGCTGACCAGGATTCTTTCCATGCCGCCAGGCTAAGGGCTTGCAGGGAATCAAGGTGTTGCTTCCCTGCAAGCCCTTAGCCGCGGCGGTACCCCGACGGGCCGGCGGTACTCGTTGGTGCGCGTCGTCGCGCGTTCAGAAGTCGTTTGCGCCACGGGCGGTCAGTCCGCCGTCGACGAACAGATGGCTTCCGGTCACGTAACTGGCCTTCGGGCCGAGGAGCCAGTCGACGGCTTCGGCGATCTCCTCGGGGCGGGCGAGGCGGCCGAGGGGGATCTGTTGCTTCGCGCGCGCGGCGATGCCGTCGGGATCGCCCGGGAGGGCGTCGAGGAGCGGTGTCGCCGTGGCGCCGGGAACCACGCCGTTGACGCGGATTCCGGACGCCGCGTAATCGACGGCGAGTGCCCTGACCATCGCCGAAATGCCGCCCTTCGAGCTTCCGTAGGCACTGTTGGCTCCTCCGGCGAATCCCACGAAGGCGGACGGCGAGGAGACGCACACGATCGAGCCGGGACATGGGATGCCGAGAAGGTGGCGAATCGCCTCCCGGCAGGTGAGAAATGTGCCGGTGAGATTCACGCGGATGACGTTCTCCCAGTCCGCGAGGGCGGTTTCGTCGGCTTTCCGGGAGATTTCGATGCCCGCGTTGGCCACGATACGCGCCGGAACGCCAAGGGCGGCGACGCAGTTCTGGAAAGCCTCCGCGACGGCGCTTTCGGAGGAAATATCGGCGGCGAGGGGCAGCACGCCCGGGGACCCCAGCCGTTCCGCCTCCGCGGCGACCTCCCGCACGCCGTTTTCGTCCCGGTCGATCAGGGCGACGGGGCGCCCGGCCGACGCCTGGTGGAGGGCGGTGGCCCGTCCGATTCCCGATGCCGCTCCTGTGATCAGGGTGATGTCGTTCTGCATCGCTGTTCTTCCTTCGGGTTTGGCAGAGCGTGGTGACGGCCGGGACATGTGGCCTTTACGTCGGCCGTGGTGACGTGTCTTCACCGGCCCACCACTCGTCACCACCGCCCGACCGTCATCACGGCCGCAGCAGGGCATCCGCGTCGGCGTAGCGGGCCAGCGCGTCCGGGGCGATGCGGGCACCGAGACCGGGGGCGTCGGGGATGGCGAGCATGCCGTCCTCGTCCAGCCGCCAGGGTTCAACGGTGAGGTCGTCGACGTAGGGGGAGCCGGTGACGTATTCGATCAGGTCGGTGTCCGGCAGGGCCGAGGCGAGCTGGAGGTCGGCGGCGAGGCCGATGGCGGTGTTCCAGCCGTGCGGGATGAGGCGGATGCCGTGGTCGTGCGCGGCCCAGCCGATGCGGCGCTGCTCGCTCAGGCCGCCGACCTTCGTCACGTCCGGCTGGACGATGTCCCACGCGCCGGCCTCCAACCACGGGTGGAAGCTCTGCCGGCGGGTCAGCACCTCCCCGCCGGAGATCGCGACCGGTGCCTCACGGCGCAGGTGGACGAAGTCCTGGAGGGCGTCGGGGCTCAGCGGTTCCTCGAACCAGGCGACATCGTGCTCGTCGAGCATGCGGGCGGTGCGCAGGGCCCACTTGTAGCCGTTCGACCAGGCGCTGTCGCTGCCGCCGGCGTCGACCATGAGCATCGCGTCGGGTCCGACGGCCTCCCGTGCCGCGGCCACGATCTGCTCGTCGAGGGCGGCGCTGACCCGGCCGAAGGGCCCCCAGCCGATCTTGAATGCCGTCCAGCCCTGGCCGGCCAGCGCCCGGAGCCGGTCCGCCAGGACTTCGGGCCGGTCCATGAGCAGGGACGCATAGGGCCTCACGCGGTCGCGGTAGCGGCCGCCCAGCAGTCGGCCGACGGGTTGGCCGGTCACCTGGCCGAGCACGTCCCACAGGGCGGTGTCGACGCCGCTGATCGTGTGCGTCACCGAGCCGCCGCGGCCCATCCAGAACGTGGCGCGGTGCAGCCGTTCTGACACCCGCTCCGGCTCCGTCGCCTCCTCGCCGATCAGCAGCGGACGCAGGACCTCCAGGGCGCCGCGCACCAGCGCCTCGCTGGTGAAGACGCTCCCGATGCCGATCACGCCGTCGTCGGTGTGCACCGCCACCAGGGTGTGCACCACATCGTCGTGGCGCAATTCCTCCTGCCACCCGCCCGCCGGGGTCGCGCCCCGCAGGCCAACGGCACGGATGTCACGGATCTTCATGGGCTTCGCTTTCTTGAGGGGGACGGCGCCGAGCCGGCTCGTGGCCGAGCGGCCTGGGCGCCGGGGCGAGGGCTCCGCCGCGGACCGGGCACGGCCGGTGCGGCGCCGCGGAATCGACCGCCCGCTGCCAGGCCGCGGACGGAAGCGGGCGGATGTCCAGAACGTAACCCTCCAGATGGCAGATGGTCAACCATCTACGGTTGACCACGGCGTGCACTACCGTGAGGCGCAGACGTCCGCACCCGGCGGACCGGCACACGGGACGAAGAACGCATGACGAGCTCGATGCCGACGGCGGCACTGCCCCCGTCGCGGCGCGACTGGATCGTGAACCAGCTGCGACAGGCCATCGCGACCGGCGAGATCAAGCCCGGCGACCGCCTCGTCGAACGGGAGATCTCGGCCAGGTCCGGGGTGAGCCGCGGCCCCGTCCGTGAAGCGATCATGATCCTGGAGCAGGAAGGGCTCGTCGTGACGCACCCGTACCGCGGCGCCGTGGTCGCCGGGGTCTCCCAGCGCGAGGTCCGCGAGGTCCTCGTCCCGATCCGGCTGACGATCGAGCGCTTCGCCTTCCGCGACGCCGCCGCGAACCGCTCCCCCGAACTGCTCGACCGCCTGGAGCGGCTGGTCGGCGAGATGCAGGACGCCGCGGCGGGCGGCGCGCGGTCCGCGGCGCGCCTCGCCGACCTCGACGTGGCGTTCCACGAGGCGGTCATCGAGGCCGGCGGACACACCCAGACCCTTCAGATCTGGCGCACCATCCAGCCCCGCGTCCGCGCCTACTTCCTGCGCGACGCCCCCGCCCATGCCTCCCCCGAGGAGATCCCCCGCCAGCACCACGAACTCCTGACCACGCTGCGCACCGGCACACCCGACGAGGTGGACCGGGCCGTCGTCGGCCACATCGAGACCTACCTCGGCGACGGCACGACCACGGAGGCCGAGGCCCCGGAGGCCGGAGGAACCACGGAGACTTGACGTGTTCCCTGGTCTAAAGTCCAGGGATTCCGGCCTGGGTCGTCTGACCCTTCCGGGGGCTTCCTGCTTCACCGCGCTGTGCCGGGACTTTCGTCCTGGTCTTACCGGCGCTCCACGAGGCGTTTGGCGTCTCCGCCCGTCCGGCGGCGACGGTTCGGCGTCCTTCGAAGAGGACGTTGCGGGCTGCGTTGTGGTCGCGGTCGTGCACGGTGCCGCATTCGCCGCACGTCCACTGCCGGACGTGCAGGGGCTTGGGGCCGTCCCGGAATCCGCAGGCCGAGCAGACCTGCGAGGACGGGAAGGCCCGGCCCACCTTGGCGAAGGTG
>NZ_JCANQV010000217.1:0-10205 GCF_059553635.1 Candidatus Streptomyces philanthi | reverse complement strand
TCAGGTGCACTCGGTGCCCGGTTCGCGTACGGTTGACGGCTGCCCTACGCACAGGAGAAGGGGGCCTGGGTGGCCGCGCAGAACGCCACGCACGCACCGGAGAACGCATCGGATTCCGTTCGCGACCGTGAGATCGAGGCCGAGCAGACGCATCTGGACCGCGTCTACCGGCGGCTGGAGGAGAAGATCCACGAGGCGGAGTTCCTCATGGACGACGCCGCCAAGCGGGGCCAGGTCGGCACGCCCGGCGCCCTCGCCGAGCGGGACGCCCAGGTCTTCCAGGCCGGCGTCCACCTCCACCGGCTCAACTCCGAGTACGAGGACTTCCTCTTCGGCCGGATCGACCTCCTCCTCGGCAAGGACGGCAAGAAGGGCCCCGACGGCGCCTACACCTCCGTCGAACCCGCCGACGGCGCGGTACGCGACGGCCGGGCGAAGATCGCCGAGACCCTGCACATCGGGCGGCTCGGCGTCCTCGACGCGGACTACTCCCCGCTGGTCATCGACTGGCGGGCACCGGCCGCCGCCCCCTTCTACCGGGCCACCCCCGTCGACCCCGGCCGGGTCGTACGCCGCCGCGTCATCCGCTCCAAGGGCCGCAAGGTCCTCGGTGTCGAGGACGACCTGATGCGCCCCGAGGTCACCGCCACCCTGGACGGCGAGGAACTGGCCGCGGTCGGCGACGGCGCCCTGATGGCCGCGCTGAGCCGGACCCGCGGCCACACCATGCGGGACATCGTGGCGTCCATCCAGGCCGAGCAGGACCGGGTGGTCCGGGCGCCCGCGGCCTCCGTCACCGAGGTCGAGGGCGGTCCCGGCACGGGCAAGACCGCCGTCGCCCTGCACCGCGCCGCCTACCTCCTCTACCAGGACCGCCGCCGCTACGCGGGCGGCATCCTCATCGTCTCCCCGACGCCCCTGCTGGTGGCCTACACCGAGGGTGTGCTGCCGTCGCTCGGCGAGGAGGGCCAGGTCGCCATCCGCGACCTCGGCTCCCTCGTCGACGGCGCCGAGGTGTCCGGCGGCGCGTACGACCCGCCGGAGGTCGCCCGCGTCAAGGGCTCCGCCCGGATGCAGAAGGTGCTGCGCAAGGCGGCCCGCGGGGTGCTGGACCGGTCCGGCGCGCCGGACCGGCTGCGGGTGGTGGCGTTCGGCGGCCGGATCGAGCTGGACGGCGACGCGCTGCGCGCCGTCCGCCGCACCGCGCTCGGCGGCACCGCGCCGGTCAACCTGCTGCGCCCGCGCGCCCGCAGGCTGCTGCTCGACGCGCTGTGGAACGCGTCCGGCGCGGGCCGCCGCTACTCCGACCCGGAGCTGGCCGCCGAGGTCCGCCAGGGCTTCGACGAGGACCTCACCTCCGAGCCGGAGTTCCAGGAGTTCCTGGACGCCTGGTGGCCGGAGCTGTCCCCGCGCGCGGTGCTCGCCGCGATGGCCGACGAGCGGCGGCTCGGCCGCTGGGCGCGCCGGGTGCTCAACCCGCGCGAGGTCCGCCGGCTGGCCCGTTCGCTGGCCCGGCTGGACGCCACCGGCCACGGGCCGCTGTCGGTGCACGACGTCGCGCTGCTCGACGAGCTCCAGCAGATCCTCGGCGCCCCGGCGCGGCCGCCGCGGCGCCGCGAGGCGGACCCGCTGGACCAGCTGACCGGCCTGGAGGAGCTGACGACGTTCGCGGACCGCTCGCCGGCGGGCCGCGGCCGGCGCGAGCGCCTGGACGAGGAGCGCACCGACTACGCCCATGTGATCGTCGACGAGGCGCAGGACCTGACGCCGATGCAGTGGCGCATGGTCGGGCGCCGGGGCCGGCACGCCACCTGGACGGTGGTCGGTGACCCGGCGCAGTCCTCCTGGTCCGACCCGGACGAGGCGGCGCTCGCCCGCGACGAGGCGCTGGGCACCCGTCCCCGCCGCCGCTTCACCCTCACCGTGAACTACCGCAACCCGGCGGAGATCGCCGGGCTGGCCGGCCGGGTGCTGGCGCTGGCGATGCCCGGCGCGGTGCCGCCCGAGGCGGTGCGCTCCACCGGCCTCGCGCCGCGCTTCACCGTCGCGGAAGCGGGGGAGGAGGCCCTGCGGCGGGCCGTCACCGCCGAGGCGGAGCGGCTGCTGGCCGAGGTGGACGGCACGGTCGGCGTGGTCGTGGCGATGCGCCGCAGGGAGCAGGCCCGCGACTGGCTGGCCGGTCTGGGCGACCGGGTGGTGGCGCTGGGCTCGCTGGAGGCCAAGGGCCTGGAGTACGACGCGACGCTGGTGGTCGCCCCCGCCGAGATCGCCGACGAGTCCCCGGCCGGGCTGCGGGTGCTCTACGTGGCGCTGACGCGGGCCACCCAGCGGCTGACGGTACTCGCCGGCGAGCGGGACGAGCCGGACGCGGACGGGGTCCCCGACCTGTTGCGGGACTGACGGCCGCGCCCGGCACCGCCGTCCGGGCGGTACGGGGAAAAGCGCGCCGGGTGCGGGATTCCCCTCCGGGACGGTTTTGTTAGCCTGGTGTCGGCACCGGCCCGATCCAAGCCCCCGGGCCCAACCTTCGTCGCTTCGAGCGACCACTTGCCGCGAGGCGAGCATGGCGGGTCGGTGTCGTGAACATCACGCGGGCGCTCCTCCTCCGGGAGGGGCGCCCGCGAGCTTTCCCGGCGGGGCGCGCCGCCGGCTTTCGGCATGCCCTTCTTCGCCTCCCGTATACCGAAATTTTGGTTCCGAATTACGGGGCTGGTTACCGCGTACCGACAGGTAGGTGGGACGATCGGACGGTTGCTCCGGGCCGGTCGCCTCCTGGCACCGCGGAGCGGCGCGCAGTAAGACCCAAGGGAAAGCAGAGGAAGTCGGCCATGGCAACGGCGCCTAGCGTCTCGTACTCGATGACGGTCCGCCTGGAAGTCCCCGCGAGCGGCACCGCCGTCAGCCAGCTCACCACGGCCGTGGAGTCCTCCGGCGGGTCGGTCATCGGCCTCGACGTGACCGCGTCCGGCCACGAAAAGCTCCGGATCGACGTCACCATCGCCGCCACCTCCACCGCGCACGCGGACGAGATCGTCCAGGAGCTGCGCGGCATCGAGGGCGTCTCGCTCGGCAAGGTGTCCGACCGTACGTTCCTGATGCACCTCGGTGGCAAGATCGAGATGTCGTCGAAGCACCCCATCCGCAACCGTGACGACCTGTCCATGGTCTACACGCCCGGCGTCGCCCGCGTCTGCCAGGCCATCGCCGACAACCCCGACGACGCCCGCCGCCTGACCATCAAGCGCAACAGCGTCGCCGTGGTCACCGACGGCTCCGCCGTCCTCGGCCTCGGCAACATCGGCCCCAAGGCCGCGCTGCCCGTCATGGAGGGCAAGGCGGCCCTCTTCAAGCGCTTCGCCGGCATCGACGCCTGGCCGATCTGCCTGGACACCCAGGACTCCGACGCCATCGTCGAGATCGTCAAGGCCATCGCCCCCGGCTTCGCGGGCATCAACCTGGAGGACATCTCCGCGCCCCGCTGCTTCGAGATCGAGGCCCGGCTGCGCGAGGCCCTGGACATCCCGGTCTTCCACGACGACCAGCACGGCACCGCCATCGTGGTGCTCGCCGCGCTCACCAACGCGCTGCGCGTCGTCGGCAAGAAGATCGACGACGTACGCGTCGTGATGTCCGGCGCCGGCGCCGCGGGCACCGCCATCCTCAAGCTCCTGCTCGCGGCCGGTGTCCAGCACGCCGTCGTCGCCGACATCCACGGCGTGGTGCACGCGGGCCGCCCCGACCTCGCGGGCGCCCCCGAGGACTCCGCGCTGGGCTGGATCGCCCACCACACCAACCCCGAGGGCGTCACCGGCACCCTCAAGGAGGCCGTGGTCGGCGCGGACGTCTTCATCGGCGTCTCCGCCCCGGACCTCCTCGACGGCGAGGACATCGCGCGGATGGCGGACGGCGCGATCGTCTTCGCGCTCGCCAACCCCGACCCCGAGGTCGACCCGGCCATCGCCCGGCAGACCGCCGCCGTCGTGGCCACCGGCCGCTCCGACTTCCCCAACCAGATCAACAACGTCCTGGTCTTCCCGGGTGTCTTCCGCGGCCTGCTCGACGCCCAGTCACGTACGGTGAACACCGAGATGATGCTGGCCGCGGCCCGCGCGCTCGCCGACGTCGTCTCCGAGGACGAGGTCAACCCGAACTACATCATCCCCAGCGTCTTCAACGACAAGGTCGCGGGCGCGGTGGCCGGTGCGGTGCGGGACGCGGCGAAGCTGGCGGACCCGGCTGTGACGGGCACCACGGCGCTCTGAGTACGGCGCGTCGCGGGACACGCCGTCGTCAAGGCCCCCATAGGGTGGCGGCAGCAACGGCCGCCGCCACCCGCGCCCGGACCGGAGCGGTACGGAACGGAAGTCACCACGTCGAGGCAGTGGCGCTTTTCGTGTGACCCTCCTGGGTGCCGGATTGGCTTTACCGCCGCAGGTGGGGGCAGGATGCCTTCCCGGGCGCGAGGGTCTGGCAAGCAGACCCGGGTCCGGGGACTGTCCGAGGGCCCTGGCAGCATCGGCTTCGCTGTGCCCACACGCGGCCCGGCCGCGTGGCACGCCTCATTGGCAAGAAGAACACGGGAGTACAAACATGAACCGCAGTGAGCTGGTGGCCGCTCTGGCCGATCGCGCCGAGGTGACCCGCAAGGACGCCGACGCCGTTCTGGCCGCCCTCGCCGAGACCGTCGGTGAGGTCGTCGCCAAGGGCGACGAGAAGGTCACCATCCCCGGCTTCCTGACCTTCGAGCGCACCCACCGTGCCGCTCGCACCGCGCGCAACCCGCAGACCGGCGAGCCGATCCAGATCGCCGCCGGTTACAGCGTGAAGGTCTCCGCGGGCTCCAAGCTCAAGGAAGCCGCCAAGGGCAAGTAAGCCCCCAGGGGCGTACAGGCCCCTCTACGGCGTGAAAGGGCGGCCACCCACTTCCCGGGTGGCCGCCCTTTTCCCGTGCCGTGTACGGGGCGTGCAGGGCCCTCACGGGGCACGCGACGCCCATTGATCACCCGGGGAGGGCGTGCGACGGCCTCCCCGGGCCGCGTACGGGCGGGAAAAGGGGCGGCCACCAGGTCCGGGACCCGGTGGCCGCCCCTTCGCGGTACGTCGCGGCTCAGTCCCGCAGCGCGCCGTTCGGCAGCTCGACATCGGCACCGAGCGTGACCAGCTTCTCCATGAAGTTCTCGTAGCCGCGGTTGATCAGGTCGATGCCGTGCACCCGCGAGGTGCCCTGCGCCGCCAGCGCCGCGATCAGGTACGAGAAGCCGCCGCGCAGGTCGGGGATGACCAGGTCGGCGCCCTGGAGCTTGGTCGGGCCCGACACCACGGCGGAGTGCAGGAAGTTGCGCTGGCCGAAGCGGCAGTCCCGGCCGCCCAGGCACTCGCGGTAGAGCTGGATGTGCGCGCCCATCTGGTTGAGCGCCGAGGTGAAGCCCAGCCGCGACTCGTACACCGTCTCGTGCACGATCGACAGGCCGGACGCCTGGGTCAGCGCGACGACCAGCGGCTGCTGCCAGTCCGTCTGGAAACCGGGGTGGACGTCGGTCTCCAGGGCGATGGCGTTGAGCGAGCCGCCCGGGTGCCAGAAGCGGATGCCCTTGTCGTCGATCTCGAAGGCGCCGCCGACCTTCCGGAAGGTGTTGAGGAAGGTCATCATCGACCGCTGCTGGGCGCCGCGGACGTAGATGTTGCCCTCGGTGGCCAGCGCGGCGGACGCCCAGGAGGCGGCCTCCAGACGGTCCGGCAGGGCCCGGTGGGTGTAGCCGTCGAGCTTGTCGACACCGGTGATCCGGATCGTCCGCTCGGTGTCCATGGAGATGATCGCGCCCATCTTCTGCAGGACGCAGATCAGGTCCTCGATCTCCGGCTCCACCGCCGCGTTCGACAGCTCGGTGACGCCCTCCGCCAGGACGGCGGTCAGCAGCACCTGCTCGGTCGAGCCGACGGACGGGTACGGCAGCCGGATCTTGGTGCCGCGCAGCCGCTGCGGGGCCTCCAGGTACTGGCCGTCGGCGCGCTTCTCGATCGTCGCGCCGAACTGGCGCAGCACGTCGAAGTGGAAGTCGATCGGCCGGCCGCCGATGTCGCAACCGCCCAGGCCGGGGATGAAGGCGTGCCCCAGACGGTGCAGCAGCGGGCCGCAGAAGAGGATCGGGATGCGCGAGGAGCCGGCGTGCGCGTCGATGTCCGCGACGTTCGCGCTCTCCACGTGCGTGGGGTCGAGGATCAGCTCGCCCTCCTCGTCACCCGGCCGGACGGTGACACCGTGCAGCTGGAGCAGTCCGCGCACCACCCGCACGTCACGGATGTCGGGGACGTTCCGCAGCCGGCTGGGGGTACTGCCGAGCAGGGCCGCGACCATGGCCTTCGGGACGAGGTTCTTCGCGCCGCGTACCCGGATCTCGCCGTCGAGCGGGGTGCCGCCGTGGACAAGCAGTACGTCGTCAGTAGAGACGGTCATGGATCTCGCGTTCCTGGAGACGGGCTAGGGCCAAGGAGAAATGGTAAGCGGGGCATGGGGGGTACTTCGGAAGCCGGGGAGGGGCGGGACGCGTCATGACTGTGTCACAACACCCTCCGCTACGATCACCGTTTGATGCGTAATCGCGCTTTGTTCGAAAAGATTGCGGTATGCCTCGGATGTACGTTCCGGCGCCCGCACCGTGCGCCGGTGCTGCCGCCGTACGCCCTTCCCTGCTCTCACGCGGTCCGGCCGGTTGACTGTCCGCATCGGGCCGAAGTGCGGGATCATGTGGCCATGACCGAGGTGTCCTCGCTCACAGGCCGGCTGCTCGTCGCCACCCCCGCGCTCGCCGACCCGAACTTCGACCGCGCGGTGGTGCTGGTGCTCGACCACGACGAGGAGGGCTCCCTCGGCGTGGTCCTCAACCGCCCCACCCCCGTCGACGTCGCGGACATCCTCGCGCCCTGGGCCGCCCTCGCCGGCGAACCCGGCGTCGTCTTCCAGGGCGGACCGGTCTCCCTCGACTCCGCGCTCGGCGTCGCCGTCATCCCCGGCGGCCAGGCCGGCGAGGACGACGCCGCCTCCCTGGAGAGCGAGGTCCGCCCCGGCGCCGCCACCACCGGCACCGAACCCCGGACGGAGGACGCGCCACAGCCCCGCACTCCCGCCGGCGAACCCCTCGGATGGCGCCGCGTGCACGGCGCGATCGGCCTCGTCGACCTCGAAACCCCGCCCGAACTGCTGGCCAGGGTCCTGGGCAGTCTGCGGATCTTCGCCGGGTACGCGGGCTGGGGCCCCGGCCAGCTGGAGGACGAGCTGGTCGAGGGCGCCTGGTACGTCGTCGAATCCGAGCCCGGGGACGTCTCCTCACCCGACCCCGAACGCCTGTGGCGCGCTGTGCTGCGCCGCCAGCGCAACGAACTGGCGATGGTCGCGACGTACCCCGACGACCCCTCCCTCAACTGACGCCACCGCCCCCGCCCCCGGGGCCCGCGCACGGCGGCGGGCCGACGCTCCCGGCGGCGCCCGGCCGTGAGTACCCTTGGCACCTATGAGCACTCTTGAGCCCGAGCGCGGGGCAGGAACGGGAACCCTCGTCGAGCCGACACCCCAGGTGTCGCACGGTGACGGAGACCACGAGCGCTACGCCCACTACGTCCAGAAGGACAAGATCATGGCGAGCGCGCTCGACGGCACGCCCGTCGTGGCGCTGTGCGGCAAGGTCTGGGTCCCGGGCCGCGACCCGAAGAAGTACCCCGTCTGCCCGATGTGCAAGGAGATCTACGAATCCATGGGCGCGGGCGGCGACAAGGACAAGGGCGGCAAGGACGGCGGCGCGAAGTAGCGGCCGGTCCGGGGCGGCGGCGGTGCGCGGCCGCCACCCCGCCGCGGGCACGGGCCCGGTCCCCCCGAGGGGCCGGGCCCGCCGTCGTCCCCGCCCCCGTCAGCCCTTCTCCGGGCCCAGCGCGAACACCCCGGCGCTCGACGCCCCCGCCGCGCACGTATTGCCGTAGCTGCGGACGAAACCGGTCGGCCGCCCGTCCCACGTGCCGTGCGCGACGACGGTGACCGGCCGGTAGAGCATCGGGCAGGACCGCCGCTGCGGGGCCAGCCGCGCGAAATCGCCGTTCACCCGGCCCAGTTCGCGGCACGCCTCGGCCGGACGCGGATGCGTCCCGCTGTCCGGACCGCAGACCAGACGGGCCGAGGCGAGCACCCGGCCGGTGGAGTCCTCCCCCTCGTGGACGGTGACGGTCAGCTCACCGCGCGCCGCGTGCCGCGGCAGCGCGCCGGCCGGGGACGCGCCGAGGAGCGGCAGCCCCAGCGCGGCGGTGAGCAGGGCGGCGGTCAGGGGACGGATACGCATCGGGTTCCTTCCGTCGGGGCGTTCCCCTCTGAAATAGCCCCGCCGCGCCCCGCGGCAGCTGATTGTCGTCCGGCTGCGGCGTGTCGCGGCCCGTCCCGACCGGAGGCACACCACGGCCGGCGGTGTAGGACTGGGGCGTGACAGACGTGGAGAAGGACACCGCGAACCGCCCCGGAACGACCGCCCTGATACCCGCCCCCCTGCGCGCCTCGTCCACCCCGCACGGCGACGGGCCCGTCCTGGACGAGCACACCGAGATCGAGGCCCCGCCCGGCACCGAGGACGTCGCCCAGTGGCTGCGCGAGACGGTCGGCGCCGCCACCGGACTGCCGCTGCGCCCCTTCCGGGACTCCGGACGCCGCATCGTGCTGCGCCTCCTGCCCGACGACGCGCCGGGCCCCGGGCCCGAGGGCTACCGCCTCACCACCGAAGCCGACCGCGTCACGCTGGAGGCCGAGAACGCCACCGGACTGTTCTGGGGCGCCCAGACCCTCCGCCAGCTCCTCGGGCCCGACGCCTTCCGGCGCGCCCCCGTCGACCCGGAGCACCGCGCATGGCGCCTGCCCGCCCTGTGCGTCGAGGACGCCCCCCGCCTCGCCTGGCGCGGACTGATGCTCGACGTCGCACGGCACTTCGTGCCCAAGGACGGCGTGCTGCGCTACCTCGACCTGATGGCCGCCCACAAGCTCAACGTCCTCCACTTCCACCTCACCGACGACCAGGGCTGGCGCTTCCCCGTCGACCGCTACCCCCGGCTCACCGAGGTCGGCGGTTGGCGCGACCGCACCCGCCTCGGCCACCGCAGGTCCACCCTGTGGGACCCGCGCCCCCACGGCGGCTTCTACACCAAGGACGACATCCGCGAGATCGTCGCCCACGCCGCCCGCCGCCACATCATGGTCGTCCCCGAGATCGACGTCCCCGGCCACTCCCAGGCCGCCATCGCCGCGTACCCGGAACTCGGCAACACCGACGTCGTCGACACCACCGCCCTGAAGGTCTGGGACACCTGGGGCGTCAGCCCCCACGTCCTCGCCCCCACCGACCACACCCTGCGCTTCTACGAACACGTCCTGGAGGAGGTGCTCGACCTCTTCCCCGCGCCCTTCGTCCACATCGGCGGCGACGAATGCCCCAAGGACCAGTGGAAGGCGTCCCCCACCGCCCAGGCCCGCATCGCCGAACTGGGCCTCGCCGACGAGGACGCGCTCCAGCTCTGGTTCGTCCGGCACTTCGACCGCTGGCTCGCCGACCGCGGCCGCCGCATGATCGGCTGGGACGAGATCCTGGAGGGCGGCGACGCCGACCCCCGGCGGGCCGCGGTCGGCGCGCCGACCGGCCTCACCGACGGCGCCGTCGTCTCCTCCTGGCGCGGCTACGCGGGCGGGATCGCCGCCGCCCGCGCCGGACACGACGTCATCATGTGCCCCGAGCACGAGGTCTACCTCGACCGCCGCCAGGACGCCTCCCCCGACGAACCCGTACCGCTCGGCCATGTCTCCACCCTGGAGGACGTCTACCGCTTCGAGCCCGTACCGCCGGAGCTGACGGACGAGCAGGCCGCGCACGTCCTGGGCGCGCAGGCCACGGTCTTCACCGAGGTCACCGAGAACCAGGAACGCCTCGACTACCAGGTCTTCCCCCGCCTCACCGCGTTCGCCGAGGTCGCCTGGTCGGCGCTGCCGCCGCCCGCGGAACGCGACTACCAGGAATTCGCCCGCCGGATGACCGTCCATGACGCCCGCCTGGACGCCCTCGGCGTCGCCTACCGGCCGCCCGGCGGCCCCCGTCCCTGGCAGAAACGTCCCGGCTTGGTCGGGCTGCCGCGCGAGGGAGCGCCCCCGAACGTGTGAGGCGCCGTGTGCGACCGGCGCCCGTGCG
>NZ_JCANQV010000216.1:0-10241 GCF_059553635.1 Candidatus Streptomyces philanthi | reverse complement strand
ACTGGACGGCGGACGGGTCACGCCCGGCGACGTCCTGCCGGGCGGGCACCCGGCGGAGCGGATCGGCGAACGCCGGGACGCCTCCGCGCGCCGGCTGGTCCACGACGCGTCCCCGTGGGCGCGCACACCCCGGCCGGTCGGCCCGGTCAGCGAGACCGGCGAGCCGGGACTGTCCCTCGTCGTCCTCGCGCCGCGGGACGGGCTCGCCGCGTACGCGCCCGACCCGGTGCTGTCGGAGCCGCTGCTGACGGCCGGCATCCCCCATCTGTACGCGGGGGTGGTCGAGGGGACGGGGGTGGTGGGGCCGCTGGTGCTGCCCGGCGACTCGGCCTGCGCCCGCTGCGACGAACTGCGGCGCACGGACGGGGAGCCGCCCTGGCCGCGGCTGCTGTCGCAGTGGCGTTCGGGGCGCCGTTCCCCCGCGGTGCCGGCCTGTGACGCGTCGTTGGCGACGATGGTGGCGGGGCAGGCCGCGGTGCAGGCACTGGCGTTCCTCGACGGCGCGCTGCCGCCCTGCGTGAACGCCCGGCTGGAGTTCGCGCTGCCCTGCGCCACGATGCGCGCGGTGCGGATCGTGCCGCATCCGGAGTGCGGCTGCGGCGCGGCCGGCCCCTCCCCGGGGGAGGACACCTCGGCCCCGGAAACGCGACACGCCACAATGACGGAGTAACCCCGGTCGGGAACAGTGTGAGTTGGAGGGGCGCATGTCTGATCTTCCCCGCAAGGCGGTCACCCGTACCGCCAAGCTGGCCGCGCTGCCACTGGGGTTCGCCGGCCGCGCCACCTGGGGTCTGGGCAAGCGGATAGGCGGCAGGTCCGCCGAGATCGTCGGCCGTGAGCTGCAACAACGCACCGCGGAACAGCTTTTCAAAGTCCTCGGGGAGTTGAAGGGCGGGGCCATGAAATTCGGGCAGGCGCTGTCCGTCTTCGAGTCCGCGCTGCCCGAGGAGATCGCCGGCCCCTACCGCAAGGCGCTGACCAAGCTTCAGGAGGCGGCGCCGCCGCTGCCGGCGAGCACGGTGCACGCGGTGCTCGCGGAGCGGCTGGGGGACGACTGGCGGGAGCTGTTCCAGGAGTTCGAGGACAGCCCTTCGGCGGCGGCGTCGATCGGGCAGGTGCACCGGGCGGTGTGGCACGACGGCCGCGCGGTGGCGGTCAAGGTGCAGTACCCGGGAGCGGGCAAGGCGCTGCTGTCGGACCTGACGCAGCTGAGCCGGTTCGCGCGGCTGCTGGGACCACTGATCCCGGGCATGGACGTCAAGCCGCTGATCGCCGAGCTGCGCGACCGGGTGGCGGAGGAACTGGACTACGGGCTGGAGGCCGAGGCGCAGCGGGCGCACGCCGCCGAGTTCGCGGACGACCCGGACGTGCGGGTGCCGGACGTGGTGCACCAGAGTGAACAGATCCTGGTGACCGAGTGGTTGGACGGAACCCCGCTGTCCGAGGTGATCGCGGACGGAAGCGAGGAGGAACGGAACCGGGCCGGGCAGCTGCTGGCGCGTTTCCTGTTCTCCGGCCCGGCCCGCACGGGCCTGCTGCACGCCGATCCGCACCCCGGCAACTTCCGGCTGCTGACCGGTGACGGGCCGGCGCACGAGTGGCGGCTGGGGGTGCTGGACTTCGGCACGGTCGACCGGCTGCCGGAAGGGCTGCCGCCGACGATCGGCACCTCGCTGCGGATGACGCTGGACGGCGCGGCCGACGAGGTCTACCGGAGGCTGTGCGAGGAGGGCTTCGTCAAGGACTCCATCGAACTGGAACCCAACGCGGTGCTGGAGTACCTGCTGCCGATCATCGAACCGGCGCAGCGGGAGGAGTTCACATTCACCCGGTCCTGGATGCGCGGCCAGGCGGCACGGATCGGCGACCCGCGGTCACCCGCCTACCAGCTGGGCCGGCAGCTCAATCTGCCGCCCTCGTATCTGCTGATACACCGTGTGACGTTGAGCACCATCGGTGTGCTGTGCCAGCTGGGGGCGACGGTACGGCTGCGCGAGGAGCTGGAGGCGTGGCTGCCGGGCTTCGTGTCGGACCAGGAGGCCGGACTCGTCGAGGAACCCACGGCCTGACACGCCCGGTCCCGGGCGGGGCGGTACGACCCGTTCCGTCCGGGACCCGGGGCCGTCGCCCCGTACCGGGCTCACCACCACGCCGAGTCGAGACGGCTCTCGATGGCGCGGAGGTTCTCCCGTGCGCAGGGTTCGCAGAAGTAGCGGCGGGTGCCGTTCTCGACGGAGAAGGTCCAGGTCGGCGGAGTGCCCTCGGCGACGGTGCCGCAGCGGGCACAGGTGGTGGCGCCGCGTTCGGGAGGGTCCGCCTGTTCAGGCGTGGTCCGGTTCACCGTCCGACGATATCCCCGCGGGCCGTGCCCGCCGGTACGCCACGCGATCCCCCGCGCACGACGCCACCGCCCCGTACGCGGGAGGGGCCCGCCCTCACGGACGAGCCCCTCCCGCACAGCGTCCCGGTGACCGCGACGCCGCCCTGTCCCCCGTATCCCCCGTGATCCGCCACCGGCCGTCCCCCGTCGGCCGGACCCTGCGGGTCCTACTGCATCACCGCCATCGCCAGGGCACGGCGGGCCCGCAGCGACGCGCGCTCGGCACGCCGCTGCATACGGCGCGCGACGGCGATCCGGTGGGCCCTGCGCTCGGCCTCGGCGTCGGTGAGGCGTTGATGCATATGGGCCCTGGCCAGGGCTTCTGGGATGAGTTGCATGGCGAGGTTCCTGTTCTGGCGCGACTCGATCGCACCGGGGTTCGCGGGGGCGGGTGTCTCGGGGGCGGTGGGGTTCATGCCTGGGTCCTGCTTCTGGGGGTCCCGCGTGGCGGGACGGTCGATCGTTCCTGTGCCGGTGGTGTTCATGCCGCGACCGGGTTCTTGCGCGGACGGCCACGCGGACGCTTGCGCGCCACGACCACGCCCTGGACGAACAGCTCACCGCCCCAGACCCCCCACGGCTCACGGCGGTCCTTGGCGCCGGCCAGGCATGCCTCCCGCACGGGGCAGGTACGGCACAGCGACTTGGCGTACTCGACGTCGGCCGGGGACTCAGCGAAGAAGACCTCGGGGTCGTAGGTGCGGCACGGAACGGCGGCGCCGAGGCGGTCGATCTCGTTGTCGAGCTCGGTGAGGGGCAGCAAGGAGTTCTCCTGGGGGTCGGGCGGAGGGATCAGGTCGGGCGCGGACGGGGTGTGCGTCTGGAGTTGCACGGTGGTGTGTTCCTCGTCTGTGCGGCCCGGCGGTGGCCGGGCTCATGGGCAAAACAAAAGGGCCGCGGATCCCGGTGTGGGTTCCGCGGCCCTGGAAGGTGCCGACCTGATCATGCCGATCAGGCTGGATCTCTCCAGGGTTCGAGGCCACGGAAGGCCCACGATTCGTTCTGGTACTGCTTGCGGGAGCCGGCACCATTGGCCGCCGCGAAGGCAGGGGCATGCGCCGCCGCCGTCGCCACTGCTGCAGGTGCCTCGGTCGGTCGCTCGCTGCCCTCACCCGTCGTCATGACAGGGAGGGACTCGGGACGCGCGACCGTGACGCCGGACATGCGGCCGAAGCCGGACAGACCGGTGCCCGGGAGCGAAGCGCCGAGGGTGCACAGGGCGAGGACCGAACGATCGGTCATTTTGTTGGTCTCGATGAAGCTGATCATTGGGCTCGCCTCCTCTCGGCGTCTCGGTGGACCGGTGATACCGGCCCAAGCGTGTTCAAGTACAGCACGGAGCCCCCGGAACTCGGAAGGCCCGTCGTCCCCGTGCCTGTGCAGGCTATGGGGATGCCGTCCGCGCGCGCAAACTATTTTTCCGACGAGTTTTCCCGGCTCTCCCCCGCACTTCCCGCGCCGCCGCCACCGGCGCCGTCCTCCACATCACCCGAGCGGTCCTCACCCGCGCAGACGGCCAGGACATCACTGCCGTAGCGGTCGGCCTTGCGCCGCCCCACGCCGGAAATTCCCGCCAGCTCCGGTGTCGTGCCCGGCACCGCCTCGGCGATCGCCATCAGCGTCTTGTCGGTGAAGACGCAGAACGCGGGCTGGCCCAGACGGCGGGCCTGGGCGCCGCGCCAGTCACGCAGCCGTTCGTACAGCGCCTCGTCGACGTCCGAGGGGCAGTCGTCGCAGCGCATCAGCTTCATCTCGCCCGCGTCGGTCAGCGTCCGGCCGCACACCCGGCAGCGGGCCGGGGTCCGGCTCCGGCGGCGTACCGCACCGGGCTCCCGGGCACCGCCCCGCTCCACACCGCCGCCGGACACTCCCGGGGCGTAGCGGGGCGGCGCGCCCGCCGCGCCGGGGCGCAGGCCGTCGAGGAACCGGCTGGCGCGCCGGACCGCCCGGCCGCCCGGGGAACGCGCCAGCGACCAGGACAGTCCCAGATGGCGCCGGGCGCGGGTGACACCGACGTAGAGGAGGCGGCGTTCCTCCTCGATCTGCTCGTCGGTCGTGGCGTAGGTGATCGGCAGCATGCCGTCGGTGAGCCCCACCAGGAACACGGCATCCCACTCCAGGCCCTTCGCGGCGTGCAGCGAGGCGAGCGTCACCCCGTCGACGGTCGGGGCGTGCTGGGCATTGGCCCGTTCGTCCAGCTCGGCGACGAGGTCGGCGAGCGAGGCGCCGGGCCGGGCCGCGGCGAAGTCCTCGGCGAGCCGGACCAAGGCGGCCAGGGACTCCCAGCGGTCCCGTACCGCGCCGGAGCCGGCCGGCGGCTCGTCCGTCCAGCCCTTGGTGCTCAGCACCGCGCGGACCTGCGACGGTATGTCCACCGCGTCGTCGAGCAGCGCGTCGTTGGCACCGAACCGGGCGGCGCTGCGCAGCGCGACGCCGGCCTCGCGCACCTCCGGCCGTTCGAAGAACCGCTCGGCGCCGCGCAGCTGGTACGGCACCGCGGCGTCGGCCAGCGCCTGCTCGTAGACCTCGGACTGGGCGTTGACGCGGAAGAGGACGGCGATCTCCCCGGCCGGGACGCCGGAGGCGATGAGGTCCCTGATGCGGCGGGCGGTGCCCTCGGCCTCGGCCGGTTCGTCGGCGTACTCCGCGTACCCGGGCTCGGGGCCGGACTCGCGCTGGGAGACCAGTTCCAGGCGGTGCTCGGCGGCGCGGCCCGTCGCCCGGGACAGCAGTCCGTTGGCGAGACGGACGACCTGGGGGCTCGAACGGTAGTCGCGGACGAGTTTGACGACGGTGGCGTGCGGGTGGCGGACGCGGAAGTCCAGCAGATGGTCGGGGGTGGCGCCGGTGAAGCTGTAGATCGTCTGGCTGGCGTCGCCGACCACGCACAGGCTGTCGCGCTCCCCCAGCCACAGTTCCAGCAGCCGCTGCTGGAGGGGGCTGACGTCCTGGTACTCGTCGACGACGAAGTGCTGGTACTGGGCGCGGACCTGTTCGGCGATGTCGTGGCGGTCCTGGAGCACGCCGACGGTCAGCAGCAGGACGTCCTCGAAGTCGATCGTGCCGCGGTCGCGCTTGAGCTGCTCGTAGACGGTGTAGATCTGCCCGATCTCGGCGGCGTCGCGGGGCGCGTCGCGACCGGCCTTGACGACCGCGGCCGGGTAGTCGGCGGGCACCGTCTGGGTGACCTTGGACCATTCGATCTCGGCGGTGACGTCCCGCAGCTCGTTGCGGTCCAGCCGGACGCGGCAGCGAGCCGCCGCCTCGGCGACCACCGGGCCCTTCCGCTCCAGCAGCCGCGGCAGCTCACCGCCCACCGCGCGGGGCCAGAAGAACTGGAGCTGGCGCAGCGCCGCGGAGTGGAACGTCCGGGCCTGGACCCCGCTCGCGCCGAGCTGCCGCAGCCGGCCGCGCATCTCCCCGGCCGCGCGGGCGGTGAAGGTGACCGCGAGCACACTGGCGGGTTGCAGGATGCCCGCGCGCACGCCGTACGCGATGCGGTGCGTGATCGCGCGGGTCTTGCCCGTGCCGGCGCCGGCCAGCACACACACCGGTCCGCGCAGGGCCGTCGCGACCTCGCGCTGCTCGGGGTCGAGCCCGTCGAGCACCGCGTCGGCCGATTCGGGGACCTGCGGGAAGAGAGTGGAGTCCGGTGCTGCTGTCACCCCGCCATGCTGCCAGGTCCCCGACGACGACCGGCACAGCCGTCCACAGCCGCCACTCCCCGGTCGTACCGCGTCGGCCTTCTGGGGATGACGGCGAGCAGGCGAAGCGCCGATCCGCTGTACTGAGGTGGCGGTCGCGCCGACGGGGGCGGCGGGCGGGCGAAGGAGGACCGGTGCGGGGATGTGGAGGGGCAGGGGTGAGGTAGGGCGGAGTGGGCCGGTGGGTGCGGTGGGGCGGGTGAGCGAGGCGCGGAGCGGGCGTGGGGTGGGTGGTGGGGTGCGGTGAGGCGCGAGAGGTGACGCGCGGGGGGCGGGCCCGGGGAGCGAGGCGGTGTGGGGAGGGGTGGGGTGGGGGGTGGCCCCCCGGGGGAGAGGCGGAGGAAGAAGAGAACATCGGGCCCCCGCCCTCTCCCCACCCCCGGGAATGCTCCACCCCCCTCAAACGTTCTCCCCGATGCCACCTCCTCGGGCGGACCCTCCGGTCCGCCCCGGAATGGCAGGGCCGGGCCCGTGGGTCCGGTCCTGTGTTGGGTGGCTTCGATTCGAGAACGACCGAAGGAGCGCGGGGCGCATGGCGGGCACGGTGACGATGTACAGCACGACTTGGTGCGGCTACTGCCGTCGGCTGAAGAGTCAGATGGACCGTGAGGGCATCGCGTACACGGAGATCAACATCGAGCAGGACCCCGAGTCCGCGGCGTTCGTGGAGAAGGCGAACGGCGGCAACCAGACGGTGCCGACCGTGCTCGTCGTCCCGCCGTCGGGTGGCGAGAACATCGTCATGACGAACCCGAGCCTGAACCAGGTGAAGCAGGCTCTCGCCGTCTGAGGCGCGCTTCCCGCGCCACCGCCCCTTCCGGCCACCGCCGGAGGGGGCTTCGGCGTGCCCGGCACACGGCCCGACGCACCGCCACAGCGGGTCTCACCGCCGCACCGACATCACGCCCCCACAGGGCAAGCCCACACAGTCCCGCCCGAAGCCAGCCGGAGCCGCACACCCCCGCCTCCAGGGCGGCCGGGGCCCCCGGCCGCCGCTCCCCCGCCATCAGGGCCGCGGCAGCGGCTTCCCGTACCACTGTTCGATGAGGCGGGCGGCGATGGAGATGCCGTACGGGGGGAGCACTTCGCCGGAGGCGAAGGCGGCGCTGAGGTCGTCGCGGGAGAACCAGCGGGCTTCCTCGATCTCGTCGCCGTCGACGCGGATCTCGGAGGAGGTGGCGCGGGCCATGAAGCCGAGCATCAGGCTGGAGGGGAAGGGCCAGGGCTGGCTGGCGATGTACTCGACGTCGCCGACGACGACGCCGGCCTCCTCGTAGACCTCGCGGGCCACGGACTGTTCGATGGATTCGCCGGGTTCGACGAAGCCGGCGAGGGTGGAGAAGCGGCCTTCGGGCCAGTGGACCTGGCGGCCGAGGAGAGCGCGGTCCTGCTCGTCGGTGACGAGCATGATCACGGCGGGGTCGGTGCGGGGGTAGTGCTCGGCGCCGCAGGCGGGGCAGCGGCGGATGTGGCCCGCGGCGGCGATGACGGTGCGTTCGCCGCAGCGGGAGCAGAAGCGGTGGAGTCGCTGCCAGTTCTCCAGGGCGACGGCGTGGACGAGGAGTCCGGCGTCGCGGGGGGACAGCAGCAGGCCGGCCTCGCGGAGTCCCGCGGGGCGTGCGGACTGGTCCATGCGGCCGGGGAGGGCGTCCTTCTGGAGGGCGAAGTAGCGGATGCCGTCCTCGTCGGTGCCGAGGAAGTAGCGGTGGGCCTCGGTGAGGGGGGCCTCGAAGGACGGCGTCATGATCAGTTCGGTGCGGCCGTCGGGGGTGTCGTCGATCAGGGCCTGGCCTCCGGACACCACGAAGACGCGCGTCGACGGGTGGCTCCAGGCCGCCGCGAGCCACGCCTCGTCGAGGCGGTGGTGGGCGGAGCGGTCGATGCCGCTCGGTGCGCTGAAGGTGAGCGGCCGGTCTGCGCTGTGGTCGGTCCAGGTGGTCACTGCTGTTTCCAACTCCCGCTGTGGCGTGGGTGGTTGCTGCGTTCGGGCACGGTTGCGGGTGGGGGTACGAGCACGGGTCAGGCGGTGTGCCAGTTCTCCGCGAGGTCGCTCCAGAGGTGGGCGGCGGCCTCGGCGCCCTTCATGAGGAGGTCGAGTTCGACCTTCTCGTTGGGGGCGTGCCAGCCGTCGGAGGGGACGGAGATGCCGAGGAAGAGTACCGGTGCGCCGAGGACCTCCTGGAGGTCGGCGGCGGGTCCGGAGCCGCCTTCGCGGGTGTAGCGGATCTTCTGGCCGAAGGCGCGTCCCATGGCGCGGACGACGGACTGGAGTGCGGGGTGGTCGAGCGGGGTCAGGCAGGGGCGGGTGGCTCCCCAGAAGGTGATCTCGTGGCGGATGCCGTCGGGGAGGCGGGCGGCGACCCAGTCGCGGACGGCCTGCTGGACGGTGTCGGGGTCCTGGCCGGCGACGAGGCGGAAGGAGAGTTTGAGCTGGGCGGTGGCCGGGACGATGGTTTTGCCGCCGGGGCCCTGGTAGCCGCCGCTGATGCCGTTGATCTCGGCGGTGGGGCGGGCCCAGATGCGTTCGAGGGTGGTGTGGCCGGTCTCGCCGAGGGTGGCGTGGGAGTGGGCGGTGCGCAGCCAGGCGTTTTCGTCGAAGGGGAGTTCGGCGAAGAGGGCGCGTTCGCGGTCGGTGAGTTCGATCACGCCGTCGTAGAAGCCGGGGACGGTGACGCGGCGGTCGTCGTCGTGAAGGGCGGCGGCGAGGCGGGCGGCTTCGGTGGCGGGGTTGGGGACGGCGCCGCCGAAGGAGCCGGAGTGGATGTCCTGGTCGGGGCCGTGGAGGTCGATCTGGCAGTCGGTGAGGCCGCGCATGCCGGTGCAGACGGTGGGGGTGTCGGGGGCCCACATGCCGGTGTCGGAGACGATCACGGCGTCGCAGGCGAGGCGGTCCGCGTGGCGGGTGAGGAGTGCGGGGAAGTGGGGGGAGCCGGATTCCTCTTCGCCCTCGATGAGGAGTTTGAGGTGGACGGCGGGGGTGGTGCGGCCGGTGGTGGCGAGGTGGGCGCGGACGCCGAGGGTGTGGAGGAAGACCTGTCCCTTGTCGTCGGCGGCGCCGCGGGCGTGGAGCCTGCCATCGGTGATCTTGGGGTCGAAGGGGTCGGTGTGCCAGCCGTCCTCGCGGGCGGCGGGTTGGACGTCGTGGTGGCCGTAGACGAGCACGGTGGGGGCGGTGGGGTCGTCGGAGGGCCATTCGGCGTAGACGGCGGGCAGGCCGTCGGTCTCCCAGATCTCGGTGACGGGGAAGCCGGTGTCGGCGAGCTTCCCGGCGAGCCATGCGGCGCTACGGCGTACGTCGGGGGCGTGTCCGGGGTCGGCGGACACGGAGGGGATGCGCAGCCATGCGGTGAGGTCGTCGAGGAACGTGTCGCGGTGGCTGGTGACGTACGTGTGGACGGCGCTGTCCGGGGTGGTGCTCATGGGAGGGAGCCTATCGGCCTTCCGGGTGACGCCGGTCGTGGGTCTGTCCGAGGAGGATGCGTTCGAGTTCGGTGCGGCCGGGGAGGTGGGTGGGTCGGACGATGTCGCCGGTGCGGATGTGGAGGAAGGCGGCGTCGACGGTGGTGGGGTCGAGGCCGTGGCGTTCGGCCCAGGCGAGGCGGTAGACGGCGAGCTGGAGGGGGTCGGCGGTGCCGGTGCGGCCGGTCTTCCAGTCGATGATCTCGTAGTGGACGCCGTCGGGGCGGGTGTCCTGGTAGACGGCGTCGATGCGGCCGCTGATCACGCGGCCGGCGAGGGTGATGCGGAAGGGGTCCTCGATGCGGTGGGGGGCGCGGTCGGCGTAGGGGGTGCGGGCGAAGGCGGCCTTGAGGGCTTCGAGGTCGTCCTCGTCGGTGATGGTGAGGTCGTCGGGTTCGGCGCCGGGGAGTTCGTCGGGGCCGATGAGGGGGAGGGCGCGGGTGTCGAAGCGGGATTCGATCCAGGCGTGGAGGCGGGTGCCGCGGCGGGCGGCGGGCTGCGGGGGGCGGGGCATGGGGCGGGCGAGGTCGCGCGCGAAGCCGTCGGGGTCGGCGGCGAGGTGGAGGAGCTGCGTGGTGCTGAGGGCGTGCGGGAGGTGTACGTCGCGGACGGTGGCGCGGGTGCGGTGGAGTTCTTCGGTGAGGGAGGTGAGGTCGCGGTCCCAGGAGTCGGTGAGGCGGCGTTCCTCGGGGGTGAGG
>NZ_JCANQV010000215.1:0-10266 GCF_059553635.1 Candidatus Streptomyces philanthi | reverse complement strand
GCTCCCCGGGCCGCCGACGGCGCCCCTCACCACCTGGGCGGCGCTGCCCCGGCTCACCCCGCTCCTCGAAGCCGCCGGCGGCGACCCGCGCTGCCTGCTCGTCCGGGTGGACCGCACCGGCGCGGACTTCCACCTGTACGACGGCGGGGAGGGCGAGCCGGTCGGGGAGGTGACGGGCGACGACTGGCCCGTCCACCGCATGGCCATCGGGGACCGGTCCGACGGCCACTTCCAGAGCAAGGTCGAGAACACCTGGGAGCACAACGCCCGGGAGATCGCCGACGCCGCGCGCCGCGCGTTCGAGCGCTGGGACGCCGAGGTGATGCTGCTGATCGGCGACGGCCGCGAGCGCCGCGCCGTCCACCAGTTCCTGCCCGGACCGCTGCGCGCGGTGACGTACGAGAGCGAGCACGGCGGACGGGCCCCCGGCGCGGGGAGCCCCCGGCTGGAACGGGACATCGCCCAGGTCAGGGCCGTGCACGAACAGGAGCATGTGGCGGAGGTCGCGGGCCGTTTCCGGGCCGGCTCCGAACCCGGCAGAAGCATCCCGTACGCGGCGGAGGGCGTCCCGGCGCTGGTCGAGGCGGCCCGCGAGCACCGCATCGACACCCTCCTCGTCCGCCCGCACAGTGCCGACGGCGGCCGCCAGGTCTGGGTGGGCCCCGCCCCCGACCAACTCGCCGTCCGCAGCTCGCAACTCCACTACCTGGGCGAACTGCACCCCGCCGCGGCCCGCGCCGACGACGCGCTGCTGCGCTGTGCCGCCGCGAACGGCGCGGACGCCGTCGTCGTACGCGATCCCGTCGAGGCGCCCGCCGGAGGGCTGGGGGCGATCCTGCGCTGGGCGTCGGCGACGGAGCGGTAGGGCGCTGTGTCAGCCGCCGCCGATGCCCGCCTCCTTGACCAGCGCCCCGCAGAACGCCTCCAGATCGCCGGGTCTGCGGCTGGTCACCAGGGTGTTCGGGCCGTTCGCGCAGACCACCAGCGGCCGGTCCACCCAGGTGCCGCCCGCGTTGCGGATGTCGGTGCGCAGGCTGGGCCACGAGGTGAGGGTGCGGCCGCGCACCACGTCCGCCTCCACCAGCGTCCACGGCGCGTGGCAGATCGCCGCGACGGTCCTGCCCGCGTCGAAGAAACCCTTGACGAACGCCACCGCCGCCGCGTGGGTGCGCAGGAGGTCCGGGTTGGCGACGCCACCTGGCAGCACCAGCGCCGCGTAGTCGCCGACGGAGACCGCGTCCACGGTGTGGTCCACGCGGAAGGTGTCGGCCTTGTCGAGGTGGTGGAACGCCTGGACGTTCCCGGACGAGGTGGATACCAGGTCCGGGCTGCCGCCCGCCTCCCGCACCGCCTGCCAGGGCGCGGTCAGCTCGATCTGCTCGACCCCTTCGGGGGCCGTCAGGAACGCGATCCGCATGAGCATGCTCCTTTCGCCGGTGGGGGCGGGGGAGGGCGGGCGCTCCGTGGCGCGCCCGCCCTCCCATCGCACCGCGCCCCCGCGCCCGCCGCATCCGCGCGGCGCGGGCGGCGCGGCTACCTCCTGGAGATGTACCGGTGCCGCGCCCACACGGGCAACGCGAACCAGCACGACAGGAACCAGACGACCACCGCCCCCGTCACCCACGGCGCCGCGCTCCCGTCGCCCCACGCGACCCGCAGGACGAGCAGCAGCGCCGAGGCGATGGTCGCCAGCAGCAGCACCACGCCCAGTACCGTCAGCCGGGACGCCCATACGACGGTCTCCGGCTTCAGCCGGCGGCCGGTGAGCAGCCGGTGGAACGTCACCGGACCGATCAGGGCGCCCGTGGTGGCCGCCCCCAGCACCAGCGTGATCACATAGAGCGTCCGGTCGGCGTCGGACAGCTGCCCGAACCGGGGCGTGAAGACCACCGTCAGCAGGAAACCGAAGAGGATCTGCCCCCCGGTCTGGGTGACCCGCACCTCCTGGAGCAGCTCGCCCCACCGGCGGTCCGCCCGCTCCTCGGGCGACTCGTGACGGCCGTGGAAGGCCGCGTCTCCCGGTTCCATGGGTCCTCCCGGCACAGCCCTCAGGGCCGGCCCGCGTCAGCCCCGTTCCCCTCGTGCCCGTCGGGCTCCCGGCTCTCGCGGCGCGGGCCGAGGGCGTCGCCCCGCTGTCCCCGGTCGTCCTGGCGGGCGGGGTGCGCCACCCGCGTGTGCCGGTCCCCGATCGCGGCCGTGATCTGCTCGATCACCGTCCTGCGGGCCTCGTCGGCGTGGTCCTTCCTCCGGTCCGGTCCGTCCGCCATCACGCGCCTCCGTTCCGGTCCGTGCGGCGCCCGCGTCCGCAGGGCCCGCACGGCGCCTCCCCCCTCATTGAGACACGGACCGACCCGTACGCCCAGTCGGGCGGCCCGCCGCCCCGCGCCGGGGCCGACGGGCCGGGCCCGCGCCGAAGGCGTACCGTCGGAGGCGGACCCCCGCCACCCGTGGGAGACCCGCTCCTGCCCGTGTGGCCTGCGGCCCACCGACCGCGCAGGAGACACCGGGCACGTCCCGCGGGAGGCGCACGGGACAGGGAGATGACCCCCATGCCGGCTTCCGAGAAGATCACACCCGCACACGGCGCCCCCTGCTGGGTGCACATGATGACGCCGAGCCTGCGGGCGACCCAGGAGTTCTACGCGAAGGTCCTCGGATGGACCTTCCGCCCGGGAAGCCTGGGGGAGGAGTTCGTCGTCGCGCTGGACGCGGGCCGCCCGGTCGCCGGGATCGCGGAGCAGAGCGCCTGCCTCCACGGAGGCGTCGCCTGGACCCCGTACTTCGCCGTCCGCAGCGCGGACGACGTCGCCGACCGGATACGGGAGCGCGGCGCGACGGTCGCCGTCGGGCCGATCGAGTTCGGGACGGGGCGCGCGGCGGTCGCCGCCGACCGGGACGGCGCGGTCTTCGGCTTCTGGGAGGGGCAGACCCTGCGCTGGTCCGTCGGCCTCGGCGGCGCCCCGGCCTGCCTGGAACTGCGCACCCGTGACGCCTTCGCCGCCGCCATCTTCTACGCGGAGATCTTCGACTGGGCCTCCGGCGAGCCCGGCGGCTGCGAAGTCACCTACGAGCACGACCGGGTCATCGTCCGCCAGAGCGGGCACACCGTGGCCGCGCTGCGCGGCGGCGGCGTCGAGGAGGCTCCCGACCCCCATCTGCGGCCGCGCTGGCACGTCCACTTCCAGGTGCGTGACCTGGACGCGGTCACCGGGGCCGCGGTGGCGGCCGGCGGGACGATCATGGCGCCGACGCCCTCACCGGCCGGCACCGGCAAGCGGTCGGTGATCCGCGACCCCGAGGGCGCCCTCTTCACCGTCACGGACACGCCGTAACCGCGGCAGCCGTGTCACGGGGCGGGGTAGATGTCCCCGCTGCCCATGCTGCTCACCTGCTCGCTCTGGTCCTCGATCCGCTGGGCCTTCTCCCGCAGCCTGCGCCGCTCCTCCGGATCGTCGCTACGGTCCGCCGCCTCCTTCAACTGGCGTGCCTTGTCCCGCATCTGCCGCACCCGGCCACGCAGTTCCTCTGCATCACTCATGGTCACTCCTCGCACACGGATGGGCGCTGTACTCCCAGCGAACCAGGGACCGCCGCCCTCGGCATCTCGGACACCGCCCGCCGCGGCGGGCCCTGTCGCGGGCACCGTCCGGCTGCTGCACAGTGGTAAGGACGGGACGGGACGGGAAGGCCGGACGGGACGCCGCGCGACGCGATGCGGGACAACCGATCGGAAGGCGTGAGTCGGATGAGTTCCCCTGCCAGGCCCCACGGGCACCGGCGACCGGACCCGGACACCGACGAGGCGTTCGACCGGCTGCGGGCGATGCCGGACGGACCCCCGCGCCGGCAACTGCGGGAAGAGATCGTGTACGCGTGGCTGCCGCTGGCCCACCGGCTGGCCCACCGCTACAGCGGCCGCGGCGAGAGCGACGAGGACCTGTGCCAGGTCGCCGCCCTCGGACTGCTCAAGGCCGTCGACCGCTTCGACCCCGGGGCCGGCGCTCCGTTCGGCGCGTTCGCCGTCCCCACCATCATCGGCGAGATCAAACGCCACTTCCGCGACGCTCTGTGGGCCGTCCACGTCCCCCGCCGCGCCCAGGAACTGCGCAGCCGCGTCCACCGGGCGCGCGAGGAACTCGCCGCCCGCCCCGGACACGGACCGATCACCGTCCAGGACGTCGCCGACCACACCGGCCTCTCCGAGGAGGACGTCCTCATCGGCCTCGACGCCCAGAAGACGTTCACCGCGCTGTCCCTGGAACGCCCCCTCGGCACCGAGGAACCCCACCACAGCCTCGGCGACCTCGTCGGCGGCGAGGACCCCGCCCTCGCCCTCGTCGACGACCGGGAGTCCGCGGCCCCGGGCCTGCGCCTGCTGCCCGAACGCGAGCGCCGCATCCTCTACCTGCGGTTCTTCATGGGCCTGACGCAGAGCGAGATCGCCTCCCAGGTCGGCCTGTCACAGATGCACGTCTCCCGGCTGCTGCGCCGCTCCTGCGCCTACGTACGGGAACAGACCCTCTCGCCCTGCCCGGCGGGCACCCGCACCGGCCCGCCGTCCGCCGTCCGATGCAATCTGCGGCCCGGTTCGTTACCGGCCCGCCGCCCCGGGAACGGGTCCTGTGCCGGTGCCGGCACACCGGGGAACGGAGACACACCGATGGGGCACGAGCCGGACGTCATCGAGGAACTGACCGGCGACCACCGCGCGGCGGACGCCCTCTTCCAGGAGTTCGACGCCGCCCCGCCCGGCAGCCCCGAACGCAAACGCCTCGTCGACGCGCTCACCATCGACCTCGTCCGGCACGCCGGCGCCGAGGAACAGCACCTCTACCCCGCCGTACGCGAACACCTGGCGGACGGCGAGGCACTGGCCGACCGGGAGAGCGCCGACCACGAGCGCGTCGAACTCCTCCTCAAGGACCTCGAACACCGCGACGCGGACGACGCCGACTTCGACCGGCTGGTCACCGAACTGCGCACGGAGGTCACCGCCCACGCCACCGACGAGGAGGACCGCCTCTTCCCCCTGCTGCGCGACGGCTGCCACCCCTACGTCCTGGAACTGCTCGGCGAGAGGGTGCGCCGCGCCAAGGCGTCGGCCCCGACCCGCCCGCACCCCGCCGTCCCGGGCGCCCCGCCGGGCGGCCCGCTCCTGGCCCCCGGCATCGGCCTGGTCGACCGCGTACGCGACCACCTCACCGGGCGCGGCCGGTGACCGGACGCCGCATTTCCCCGTTCCGGCGGGGCCGCGCACGGGTAGCGTCGGCGCATGGACATGCGAACGCGGGAGCGAGCCCGCGCGGAGGACGGACCGGGCGAGCGCGCACGGACCCTGTGGCAGCTCACCGAACCCCTGCACGCGGTCGTGTACTTCGGCCCGTCCTGCCGCCGTCTGGGCAAGGACCTGGGACTCAAGGGCTACTGGATGGGGTACTTCGCCACCCGCTCCGCACCCCTGGGCGCCGTCCCGCCCGCCCTCGCCACCGCCGTACTCGGCCTCTTCGCCCCCGGCATGGTCGCCCGCGCCCTCCCGGCGGCATGGGAGACCGTCACCCCCGCCGCCGCCCTGGAGGCCCGCGTCACCCGCGCCGCCGGGGAACTGCGCGCCCTCGCCCCCGACGCCGGGAAGGCGGCCGCCCGGGTGAACCCCGTACTGGAGGAGATCGTCGAGGACGCGCCCGGCACCGCGCGCCCCCTGTTCGCGGGCAACCGCGCCCTGTGCGACCGTCCCGACCCCGTGGAGCGGCTGTGGCAACTCACCACCACGCTCCGCGAGTTCCGGGGTGACGCCCATCTCGCCGCGCTCGTCGACCACGGCCTCGAAGGCTGCGAGGCCCTGGTGCTCGCCGCGGCCTGCGGCCGGGTGCCCGCCGACGTCATGCGGCAGGACCGCGGCTGGAGCGAGACACAATGGGCCGCCGCGGCCGACCGGCTGCGCTCCCGTGGCCTCCTCGACGCGCACGGCGGCGCCACCGAGCGCGGCACGACGGAACGCGAGGAGATCGAACGGACCACCGACCGGCTGGCGGCCCGGCTCCTGGCCCCGCTGACCGGCGCACGCGCCGAGCGGCTGTGCGCGGACCTCGCCCCCCTGACGCGGCAGGTCCTCGCCTCCCGCGTCCTGCCGTTCCCCAACCCCATCGGCCTGCCGCGCCCCGCGGAGGAGGAACCGCGCGGGGTCACTCCAGCGCGTTGAGGCGTGCGCGGGCCGTGCGCAGCGACCGGCCGTGGCGCAGCACCCCTGACCACGGCGCGGACCGCGCCTGCGCGACCACCGACGGGACGTCCCGCAGCGACCAGGTCCGCGGGCCGATCCCGGGGTCGTCGAGCTGCCGCCAGGTGATCGGCGCGGCGACCGGGGCACCCGGTGCCGTCCGCAGCGACCAGGGCGCGACAGCGGTCTGCGCGTAGGCGTTGCGCTGGACGTCGAGATACAGACGGCCGCCGCGGGCGTCCTTGCGCACCTCGGTCGTCAGGTCGTCCGGGTACCGGGCCGCGAGCACCTCGGCCAGGTCCTTGGCGAAGGCGTGCACGGCCTCGTGGCCGGCGGCTCCGGCGAGCGGGACGACGACGTGCAGGCCCCGGGAGCCGGTGGTCATCAGGGCGGCGGACAGGCCGAGTTCGCCGAGGAGGGAGCCCAGCCGCCGGGCCGCGGTACGGACCGGTTCGAAGCCGGAGCCCGGCGGATCGAGGTCGACGATCAGCCGGTCCGGCCGCCGGGGCCGGCCGGCGCGGGCGAGCCAGCGGTGGAAGGTCGTACACGCCTGGTCGGCGAGGAACAGCAGGGTGGCGGTGTTGTCGCAGAGGGGGTGGGTGACCGTGCCGTCCTCCTTGGGGACCTCCGCGCGCCGGACCCAGTCCGGGTAGTGCTCCGGGGTCTCCTTCTGGAAGAAGTGCGGGCCGTCCAGACCGTCCGGCACCCGCTCCAGCATCAGCGGCCTGCCCCGCAGCCGGGGGACCATGAACGCGGCGATCCGCCGGTAGTAGCCGACGACGTCGCCCTTGGTGAATCCGTCGTCGGGGAACAGCACCTTCTCCGGCCGGCGCACCTCCACCGTGCGACGGCCCGCGCGCACCCTCTCCGTCGTACCCATGCGCCCCGGGTACCCCTTCGGCCCCGGGTCACGCACACGGCTCCCGTGCCGGACGGTACGGCCGGGGCGCGGGCCCGTACGCTCCGGACCCGCCCGGTCACCCGGCGGCCGCCGCCTCGCGCACCTCCTCGGCCACCTCCTCGTCCAGCGCCGCGCGGACCAGGCCCGCCGCGAAGCCGGCGGTCTCGTCCCGCTCCACCAGCGACGCCAGCCTCCCCGGCGTCCTCGGCAGGCCGAGGCGTTCCGCTCCCTGGAGCGCCTTCGGGTCCAGGAACGGCGCGAACTCCGTCCAGAGCGACTGCACTTCCCGCACGAAGATCGCCGAGCCCGCGGGGCCGATACCGGGCACCTCCTGGAGCGAGCGGCGCAGCGCCTCGGCGTCCCCGTCCGCCGCCTGACGCATCCGCCGCAGGTCACCGCCGTACCGTTCCCGCAACTGCTCGGCTCCGACACCGAGTTGGGTGGACGTCCGCTCGTCGTAGCGCCGGTAGCCGCCCTCGCCGAGGGCGTCGACCCGCTGCTGCCAGGTCGCGTCCGCCATCGCCTTCGGGGAGCGCATGCCCGCGTCGAAGAGCGCCCGTGCCGCGGCGACCGCGACGGACGCCCGGATGCGTGCGCTCAGCAGGTCCGCCAGCACCAGCAGCTGGTACAGCGGCTGCGGGGCGTCCCGCAGCCGGATGCCCGCCTCCTGGGCGTACGTCGTCCCGTGCCGTGCGAGCAGCGCGCGGGCCACCGCGGCCGGTTCCGTCCTCGTCATCGCGCCTCACCCTCCGTCCGGCCGGTGCCGCTCGTGCCCCCTTCCGTTGTCTCACAGCACCCGCCGCCCCCGCGCGTCGGCCGGGAGACCGCCGAACTACGACGGTTCTCGTACCATGGAAACCCCTCGTCCCGTCCGCCCTCAGGAGCCCGCCATGCCGACCGCCACGACGTCCACCGCCACGACGTCCGGCTCCCGGGCGCTGGCGCATCCCCGGCGCGAGGACATCCGGCTGGCCGGTGTGCTGCACGCGCTCGCCGACCCGATGCGGCTGCGCATCGTGCGCGCCCTGGCCGCCGCCGAGGACGAGAGGAACTGCGCCGACATCGAGCTGCCGGTCAGCAAGTCCACCTGTACCCACCACTTCCGCGTCCTGCGCGAGCACGGCGTCATCCGCCAGACCTACCGGGGCACGGCCAAGATGAACGCACTGCGCCGCCAGGACCTCGACGCCCTCTTCCCCGGCCTGGTCGACGGCGTCCTGCACGGCGCGGAACTCCAGGCCCGCCGGCTCGGCGACGCCTGACCCTCACCCCTCGCGGCGCGCCGCGGCCAACAGTTCCTCCCAGTCCGGGAGTTTGACGCTGCCGCGCCCCAGGTGCCGCCCCCGGTCGGCCTCCGCCGCCTCGATCCGCAGCCAGCCCTCCCAGGGCACCGGGTCCTGCCCCGCCCGGCGCAGCGCGGCCACCGGGTCCCCGGCCACCGTACGGCCCGACAGCCGGGCCGCGTCCGCGAGCAGTGACGCCGCGGTCTCCTTGGCGCACGGCCGGTTGGTGCCGATGACGCCCGTCGGCCCGCGCTTGATCCACCCCGCCACATAGAGCCCCGGCACCGGTGTCCCGTCCCGCAGCACCCGCCCCTCCCGGTGCGGCACCGTCCCGGTCGCCTCGTCGAACGGCAGCCCCGGCTGCGGCGTCCCCCGGTAGCCGACCGACCGCAGCACCACCTGCGCGGCGATCTCCTCGTACGTCCCCGTGCCCGTCACCCGGCCGTCCCCGTCGGGCGCGGTCCGCTCGAAGCGCACCGCCCGCACCCCCGTGCCCGGCTCGCCCAGCACCTCGACGGGCCGCAGGAAGAACCGCAGGTGGATGCGGCGGCACGGGCCGCCGGGCCGTCCGCCGGACTCCTGTTGCGTCCCCTGCGACCAGCCGCGCAGCACCTCCAGATTGCGCCGGACCACGGCGGGCAGCGCCCCCGGATCGCGGTACGCCGGGTCGCGCGCCAGCTCGTCGGGCCGCACGCGCACACCGGCGCCCGGCAGGGTGCCCAGCTCCCGCAGCTCCTTGGTGGTGAACTTGGCGCGGGAGGGGCCGCGGCGGCCGACCATCCAGATGTCCTCGACCCGGCTGTCGGCGAGCGCGCCGAGCGCCCCCTGCGGCATATCGGTGGCGGCCAGGTCCGCGGCACCGCGTGCCAGGATGCGGGCGACGTCCACCGCCACATTGCCCACACCGATCACGACGGCGGACCGCGCGGTCAGCGGGAAACGGGCGCCGGCGGCATCGGGATGGGCGCTGTACCAGGCGACGAAGTCGGTCGCGGAATGGCTGCCCGGCAGCCCCTCGCCGGGAATGTCCAGATGCCGGTCGGTGGCGGCCCCGACGCAGAAGACCACCGCGTGGAAGATCCGCAGCAACTCCCGCGGCCCCAGGCCCGGCGCGCCCGCCTCCACGTTCCCCAGGAAGCGCACCCGGGGGTGCTCCAGCACGGTGCGCAGCGTGCCCTGGAGCGACTTGATCTTCTCGTGGTCCGGCGCCACGCCGTAGCGGACCAGGCCGTACGGGCACGGCAGCCGGTCCAGCACATGGACCTCGACATCCGGTACGGCCTGCTGCTCGACGAGGGACTGGGCGGTGTAGACCCCGCTGGGTCCGGCGCCGACGACTGCGACACGAAGCACGGTTGGCCCCTTCCGCGAAGTACCCCCAGCATCGCACCGGAGGACGCCGCGCGGGGGGTGGACGGGGCGGGCGGGAGATGAGCTATCGGGGTAGTCCCGGTGCGATGAGCGTGCCGCGCCACTGGGCCGGGCGGGTACGGCGCTACGTTCGTTCTCGTGTCGGAAAGCGACTTTTATACTGTTGATGATCGATATAAAGCCCAAGGTGTGGCGGTGAATTGGCCCGCCTGGGAGATTCGGGGACACGGCTCGGGCGTCCCCGCGCCCGAGCTCGCGCCGGGGTACGTCCCCGGGGCGGCCTCCGGCTGCGCGGACGGCGCCTCCGGCACCGGCCCGGCGTCCCGGCCCGACCCGCTCGCCCCCTGGGTCAGCGCCCGGCTGACGTTTCCCGACGGCGCGCTGATCGACGTCCTCGTCACGGTCTTCGACGACGGCATCACCGTCGAGGACCTGCGGGCCGACCCCCCGCTCCCGCTCGGCGCGCTCGCCACCCTCGCCCACTGGATCGACGG
>NZ_JCANQV010000214.1:0-10282 GCF_059553635.1 Candidatus Streptomyces philanthi | reverse complement strand
TTCGATCCGGCGCCGGGCTCCGGGCGGCCGCCGGGGCTGGGGCGCGCGGTGCGCGGCGCCCTGGACGACGCCGGGGCCCTGCCGGAGGAGGTGGACGTGGTGTTCGCCGACGCGGCGGGGGTGCGGGAGCTGGACCGGCAGGAGGCCGAGGCGCTGGCCGGGGTGTTCGGCGGGCGGCCGGTGCCGGTGACCGCGCCGAAGACGATGACCGGGCGGCTGTACTCGGGGGCCGCGGCGCTGGACACGGCCACCGCGCTGCTGGCGGTCCGGGACGCCGTCGTCCCCCCGACGCTGCATGTCCGCACGCTCGCGGCGGACTGTCCCGTCGCCCTGGTCCGGGACACGGCGCGTCCGCTGCCGGTGCGGTGCGCGCTGGTGGTCGCCCGGGGCCGGGGCGGTTTCAACGCGGCCGCGGTGGTACGCGCCGCGGACTGATCTTCGTATCCGAACCGTACGGAAAGCAGGCAGAGATGACCGGACGTGAACTGACCCTGACCGACCTGACCCGGATTCTGCGCGAGTGCGCGGGTGAGGACGAGGCCGTGGACCTGGACGGCGACATCCTCGACACACCGTTCGCCGACCTCGGCTACGACTCCCTGGCGCTGCTGGAGACCTCCGCCCGGCTGGAGCGGGAACTGGAGGTGTCGCTGTCCGAGGAGGACGTGGCCGCCGCGGTGACGCCCCGGCTGCTGCTGGAACTGGCCAACCGCTCCCCGCTCGCGCCCTCCGCATGACCTCCCGTCCCCGCACTCACCCCTGGAGAACGACATGACCGCACCGCACTCCGACGTCGCCGTGGTCACCGGCGGCACCAGCGGCATCGGCCTCGCCGTCGTCGAGGAACTCGCCGCGGCCGGCGCCCGGGTGTTCCTGTGCGCCCGCGACGAGGACCGGCTCACCACCACGCTCGCGGCGCTGCGCGCCCGCGGCCTCGACGTGGACGGCGCGCCCTGCGACGTCCGCTCCCGCACGCAGGTCGGCGCGTTCGTCGCGGCGGCGGTGGCGCGCTACGGCACCGTCGACGTGCTGGTGAACAACGCCGGCCGCAGCGGCGGCGGCATCACCGCCGAGCTGGCCGACGAGACCTGGTACGACGTCATCGACACCAACCTCAACAGCGTCTTCCTGATGACACGCGAGGTACTGACCACCGGCGGGATGCGCGACAAGACGCGCGGCCGGATCATCAACATCGCCTCCACCGGGGGCAAGCAGGGCGTCGTCCTCGGCGCGCCCTACTCGGCGTCCAAGCACGGCGTGGTCGGGCTGACCAAGGCGCTGGGGCTGGAGCTGGCCGGCAGCGGGATCACCGTCAACGCGGTGTGCCCCGGCTATGTGGAGACGCCGATGGCGCAGCGGGTGCGGGCCCACTACGCGCGGATCTGGGACACGGACGAGCAGGCCGTCCTCGACCGCTTCGAGGCCAAGATCCCGCTCGGCCGGTACACGACGCCGCGGGAGGTCGCCGGTCTGGTCGGCTATCTGACCACCGACCGGGCCGCCTCCGTCACCGCGCAGGCGCTGAACGTCTGCGGCGGCCTGGGCAACTACTGACACAAGGGGAACGGGATGAAGCAGGTACGGCACAGCATCGTCGTCGGCGCCCCGGCGCGGGCGGTGTACGGACTGCTCGCGGACGCCGCCGGCTGGCCGGTGCGCTTCCGGCCGACGCTGCACGTCGAGCGGTTGGAGCACACCGGCGGGGCGGACGGCGCGGGCACGGAACGGCTGCGGATCTGGGCACTGGCCGGGGACACCGTCAAGACCTGGACGTCCCGCCGCACGCTGCGGCCCGGGGCGCTGCGGATCGGCTTCCGGCAGGAGGTCTCGCAGCCGCCGGTCGCGGCGATGGGCGGCGCCTGGGTGATCGAGTCGCTGGGACCGGACCGCTGCGAGGTGGTGCTGGAGCACCACTACCGGGCGGTGGACGACGACCCGGCGGCGCTGGCCTGGATCGACGAGGTCACCGACCGCAACAGCGTCACGGAGCTGGAGTCGCTGCGCGCGGTGGCCGAGGACCCGGCGGCCCATGCCGCGGCGACCCTGACGTTCGAGGACACCGTGCACGTCGCGGGCGACGCCGCGGACGTGCACGGCTTCCTCTACCGGGCGCAGGAGTGGCCACAGCGGCTGCCGCACGTCTCCCGTATGGAGCTGACGGAGACCGAGGGGCAGGTGCAGACGATGGAGATGGACACGGTGACGGCGGACGGCGCGGCGCACACCACACGGTCGGTGCGCGTCGGGCTGCCGGGGCGGCGGATCGTGTACAAGCAGGTGGTGCTGCCGCCGCTGCTGGCGGTCCACACCGGCGAGTGGCGGGTGGAACCGTCCGGTGCGGGGGTGGCGGTGACGTCCCGGCACACCGTGGTCGTCCGGCCGGAGTCGGTGGTGCCGGTGCTCGGGGAGGGCGCGGGTCTCGCCGAGGCGCGGGCGTACGCGCGCCGGGCGCTGGGGGCGAACAGCCGGGTGACGCTGGAGCACGCCAAGGCGTTCGCGGAGGGCCGGGCGCCGGGGGCGCGGACCTGAGACGGGCGCGGGTCAGCGGGCGGGGCGCAGCGGATGGGTGCGGCGGCCGGCCGCCGCGGCCTCGTGGAGCAGGGCGGTGCTGGGGGTGCTGGGTGCCGAGGCGTCGCCGCCCTCGTAGTGGGCGCTGATCTTGCCGAGGATGCGGACGAGGTCGGCGTGGTCGCGGTCGTCGAGGAGACCGGAGAAGCAGTCCTCGACGTTGGCGACCTGGACGGGCAGCGCCTCGGCGAGGGCCTCGCGCCCGGCGGGGGTGAGGACGGCGTAGACCGCGCGGCGGTCGTGCGGCGCGGTCTGCCGGCGGACGAGTCCGGCGCTCTCCATACGGTCGGTCAGTTTGCTGACACTTGCCTTGGAGACGACGAGCAGCCGGGAGAGTTCGAGCAGTCTGCGGCGGCCCTCGGGGGCGGTGTGCAGCAGCACCAGGACCTCGAACCAGGCCAGCGACATGCCCAGTTCGCGGGTCAGCCGGCGGTCGAGGGTCTTGGCGACCGATCCGTAGGAGTGGACCAGGGCCAGCCATGCCTGGAATCCCGGGCGCAGTACGGCGGCCGGGACGACCCCGAGCGGAGCGGTCTCACCGGCCGCTTCCTCCGTTGACATGCCAACCCTCTTCCCTCTAGTCTCGATCACACGTAGTTTCCATGTTAACTGTGCCAGGCGGGGCGCTCGTTGTCACCGACCGCCCCTGGCATTCGCGGCTTTCGGGCCGCGCCCTCGGCCGCGGCGCCCGGCCCCCCGTCCGGGCGCCGCACAGGAATTCCGGCATTCCGGGACGTCCGCCGCGGCGGATTTCCGGTGCCGTACGGAAGAGGAACCGCGGAAGATCACAACTGAAGAGGGAACAGCCGTGATCCGGTGCTCGGCTGGAGTGCCGCGTCGGCGGTGAGAATGGACTGCTGGAGCCCCCACATCCGGGGCGAGGGATCGATGCCCAGTTCGTCGCCGAGATTGCGCCGCAGCAAACGGAAGGACTCCAGCGCCTGGGCCGGGCGGCCGGCCCGGTACAGGGAGATCATGAAAAGGGCGTGCAGGTTCTCGTGCAGCGGGTGTTGCAGCGTCAGTCCGGTCAGCTCACCGAGCAGTTCATGGTGCCTGCCGAGCCGCAGATCGGCCTCCACCCGCTGCTCCAGCGCCGTCAGCCGGTCCTCGGCCAGGGCCGTGCGCTGCGCGGTGAGCTGCGGCCCGGCCTTGATGTCGGCGAGCACCGGCCCGCGCCACATGTGGAGCGCGCGGCGCAGCAGCACCGCCGCCCTGCCGTCGTCCCCGGCGGCCAGGGCCCGCTGCCCGAGCTTGGCGCAGTGCGAGAACTCCCGTGCGTCGTGCGCCCCGCCACCGGCCGACAGCCGGTAGCCCCAGCCCTCGAAGGACAGCACCCGGCGGGCCTCCTCGGCACCCAGCACCCGGGTCAGCCCGCGGCGCAGCTGCACGATGTACGTCTGCACGGCGGTGACCACACTGCTCGGCGGGCGGCCCTGCCACACCTCGTCCACCAGCGAGTCCGTGGAGACGGTCTCGTCGGCGCGGGCCGCCAGCAGGGCCAGCAGCTGGCGCGGCTTGGGGGCGCTCGGCACGACATCCTGCCCGGCTGCGGTCACGCGCAGCGGGCCGAGCATACGGATTTCCAGGGTCATTTCCATGCCTCCCCGTTGTGCCCCGCGCACCGGAATGCCCCGTCCGGCCGGCCGGACGTACGGAAGCATTCGGCCCGTCGTCATCGGTCACGGGAATCCGCGCACCCCGGACGGGCGGTGTGGGACACCAGGGCCGGCACGCAGGAAGAAAGAACGGGCCCAGTGTAGGCGAATCCCGGCCGTAAAAGGTGATCAGGAAGGCTGAAAATGCTTACTCTCATAAATTCCTTCGACGTTCACGGCACCCCGGAGCGTTTCGAGGAAGAATTTCATAGGGTTTCGGAATGGATGCGTCGGCAGCCCGGATTCCGGTATCACCGGCTGTGCCGTCACGCACACGATCCGCTGCGTTATGTGAATATCGCGGTCTGGGACGACGAGGCATCGCTCGACGCCGCGGTCGGCAGCGAGGAATTCCGCCGCCGCGCCCGGCCGTTGCGGGAGTTGGCGACCGCGCGGCCGGAGCGCTGGACGACGGCCCTGGACGTCACCGCGGCGGACGACTGACACCGACCCCGACCTCAGAACGGGACTTCTTCCATGGCAGCTCCGACGCCGTCACCCGCGCCCTCCCTCGTCACCCTCGACGAGAACGTCCACGCCCACCTCCAGCCCGACGGCGGCTGGTGCCTGAACAACTCCGGCATCCTCACCGGCCCGGACGGCACGCTGGTGGTGGACACCGCGGCGACCGAGGCGCGGGCCCGCCGGCTGCACGAGACGGTGCGGACCTTGTCCACCGGGCCCGTCCGCACGGTCGTCAACACCCACAGCCACGGCGACCACACCTTCGGGAACCAGTTCTTCGCCGACGAGGCGGAGATCGTCGCCCACGAGAACGCCGCCGCCGAGATGGCCGAGCACGGCCTGGTGATGAAGACCCTGTGGCCCGACGTCCAGTGGGGACGGATCGAACTGACCCTGCCCACGGTCACGTTCCGGCACCGGATGACCCCCGCCTTCCGCGGCCCGCGCACCGAACTGCTGCACCTCGGCCCCGGGCACACCTCCGGCGACACCGTCGTCTGGCTGCCCGACCAGCGGGTGCTGTTCACCGGCGACCTGGTCTTCTCCGGTGTGACGCCGTTCGTGCTGATGGGCTCGGTGTCCGGCACCCTCACCCTCCTCGACCGGCTGCGCGCCCTGGAGCCGCTGCACGTCGTCCCCGGCCACGGCCCGGTCGGCGGCCCCGAACTCCTCGACGCCAACACCGGCTATCTGCGCCGCGTCCGGAGGCTGGCCCGCGAGGGACTGGCCGAGGGCCTGACCCCGATGGAACTCGCCCGCTCGGCGGGCCACGGGCCGTACGGCGCACTCCTCGACAGCGAACGGCTGGTGGCGAACCTGATACGGGCCTACGCGGAGGAGCGCGGCGCCGAGCCCGCCGCACCGCTCGACGGGCCCGCCGCGTTCGCCGCGATGACGGAGTTCGCCGGGGGACTGCCGCACTGCGGCGCCTGACGCCCGTCCTCCGCCCGGTGGCCGCGCCCCGGCCGCCGGGCGGCTCCCGTGCCGTACGGCGCAGGGCCGTGCGGCCTCTTCCCTTCCGACGTCCCAGGAGTCCTCATGCTCGCGGCCCCGATCCCCCGTGGCGCCTCCGCCGCCGTCCTGCTCCTCCACGCCCTCGCCGTCGTCTACACCACGGGGTTCGTCTGGACCCTCCAGCTCATGGACTACCCGATGGTCGCCCGGCTGCGCGGCGCGGCGTCCGCGGCCTACATGGACCAGCACAACCACATGTTCTGGCGGGTGCTGGCGCCGGGGCTGTTCACGGCCGGGATCACCGCCCTGGTCATGCTGGTGATACGGCCGAGGACGGTGCCGCTGCCCGTGGTCGTGGTGTTCCTGGTGCTGCTCGCCGGCATCATGGTGCTGTCCGGCGCGGTGGCCACCCCCGACCGCAACGCCCTCGCCCAGCACTTCGACGCCGCGACCCACGCGCACCTGCTGGCGGTCAGCTGGGTGCGGACACTCGCCTTCACCGCCTGGAGCGGACTGAACGCCTGGATGATCTGGCGGTTGGTCACCGACCGTTCCTGACGGCGCTCCCCCGGGGGCACCGGGCGGCCGGGCCGTTACGGTGCCCGCCGCCCCGTCCGGCCGCCCGTGCCCTCCTGCACGGACGGCCCCGCGGCGGTTTCCTCGTGGGGTCAGCCCGCCCGGCCGCAGCTCTCCACGCCCCGCAGCTCCATCTCGTCGGCGAACGCCATCCACTGCTCGGCGCAGCGCCGCGCGGCGCGCACCACATCGGCGTGCCGGTGGGCCGGCACCCCGTCGGCGAGCCACTTGCGCTTGTCGGTCGCGAGGGCGTGCGTCCCCAGCAGGTGCAGCAGCGCGCGCCCGGCCTCGGTGAAGCGCAGTGACGGGTCCTTGCACATGTTGGAGAACGCGGCGTCGGGCACCACGGACGGCGCCGCCGCCGTGATCATGGCCTGGGCCACCTCCATGCGGTGCCGCGGCTGCTGCACCGGCACCGCCCGCGTCACCGCCGCCGCGGCCCCCTCCGTGCCCGTGAGCGGCTCCCCCGCCGCCGGCACGGCGTGCACGTCCTTCTCCGGCGGGAGCCCGGCGGCCTTGCGCTCCAGCTCCCGCAGCTTGGGCGGCACCGGGTCCTGGCCCAGCCGCATCCGTTCCCGTACGTCCCGTGCGGTGGCGAGCGCCACCCCCGCCTCGCGCGCGATCTCCCGCAGGGACGCCTCCGGCCGTTCCGCGATGACCCGGCTCGCCGTTCTCCGGCCCTCCGCGCCGTTGACCGGACGGCTGCGCCCATCACGTCCCGTGCGGGTGTTCAACTGCGCGATCCGGCCGGTCGAACGGCTGCGCAGCGCGGCCACGGCGCCCGGGGAGAGCCCGGTGACGGAGCCGATCCGCCGGTCCGACCAGTGCGGATGGCTCTCGATGATCCGGGCGGCGGCGGCCGTGCGGTCCTTGCGGGACAGCGGCATCCCGTGCTCGGCGTTCAACCGGACCGCGAGGACGAACGCGTCCTTCTCGTCGCCGTCGACGAAGCGCACCTCGATATGGGGGGCGCCGCGCAGCACGGCCGCCCGCAGACGGTGCATACCGTCGACGATTCTCATCGTGGGGCGGTGCACCACGATGGGTGGTAACGACGCCCCGCTCTCCGCCAGCGCCTCCGCGTGCTCGGCGATCTCTCCGGCCAGCCGCGGCGAGTCGGAGGGCAACAGCGAACCGATCTGGACGAATTCCGTTGCGGCGGCCGGTCGTTCCGTCCCGGCCAGGGACTGCGGCTCTCGGCCGGCGAGTACATCGGACATGGGCACCTTCCTCTGCGCACCGAGGGGTGATGAAGCGCTCAGACACACGAGAGATCAGATGTCGTCACGTACCGGGCCCGCCGGATCGCCGGGGGTGCGGTACGCACCGAGCATCCATAACGCGCGCGGGATACGGGTCAACGGCACCCGACGCGCGGGCGAACACACGGTGTGGCGGACCAGGGGAACGGGGTCACCGCGGCCGTCGGCCGGGCCCCGGTACGGACGGGGTGAGCGGCCCCGGTCCGTGGACAGCGCGGACGGCGCCCCGTGCTCCCCGCCGGCAACCGCCCCCCGGCGGGCGGGAATTGCGGATCATTCATGACGTGCCGGTTCCCCCTGCAGCGATCAGCCCGATGAAATGGGACCGTCAATACCCTTGACAGAAACCGTCGTTGGTTGGTCCACCTCAGCGAACGCCACTTCATCTCTGTCCATCTCTGCTGACAAGACGCACACGCTAGGATCCACACCACGCACTGTCAACCAGCCGCACCTCCCCCACCAACGGCGTTCCACCTGGGCGTACGCGAGGAGCCCCGATGTCCTCACTGGCCGAGAAGATCGACAAACTGTTCACCACGATCCGGCCACTCGGCCGGGAGTACTCGCACGAGGAGGTCGCGTCCGGCTGCGCGCGGCTGAGCGGTTCCACCTTCTCCAAGACATATCTGTGGCAGTTGCGCACCGGACAGCGGGACAACCCCACCAAGCGCCACCTGGAGTCCCTCGCCGCGTTCTTCCGGGTGCCGGTCGGCTACTTCTTCGACGACGTCACCACCGAACGCGTCGACTCCCAGCTCGCGCTGGCCTCCGCGATGCGCAACGCCGAGGTCCGGGAGATCGCGCTGCGCGCCATGCGGATGGACGACAACGGCCGCCGCTCCCTGGCCCGCATCATCCGCGAGGTGAGCGCGCTCCAGGACCGTACCCGCGCCACGGAGCGCACCCCGTCGGCCGACGCCGAGGAGTAGAGCCCCGCATGCCCACCGCACCCCGTGGCCGCCGCGCCCAGCGGCGGCGCATGCAGACCCTGCGCAACGCGTGCCGCGCCCGGCTGGCCCTGCTCGGCCTCCCCGACGCGTACGACCTCCAAACCCTCTGCGACCACCTCAGCAACCGCCGCGGCCGCCCCATCGTCCTGATGGCCGCCCCGATGGACGGGCAGGGGCCGTGCGGCCTGTGGCTCCCTCTCCCCGACACCGACTGCGTGCTCTACGAGGCCCGGACCAGCCGGCACCACCAGGAGCACATCATCGCCCACGAGCTGGGCCACATGGTCTGCGGCCACCACGGCTCCGGCGACCTCGGCGCCGACGGCGCGGCACGCCTCTTCCCCGACCTCGACCCCTCCCTGGTCAAGGACCTGCTCTACCGCGAGAACTACTCCGACGCGCAGGAGCAGGAGGCGGAACTCATGGCGTATCTCCTGGGCGAGCGGCTGCGCACCGGTGCCCGCGCCGAGGAGCCGTTCCCACCGCCCGACAGCATCCTCGGCCGCATCGGCCGGTCCCTCGACTGGCCGCGCAGGGAGTGAGGATGACCGGCATCAGATACCCGCTCGCCGCGTTCGCCTGCTGGATCGCCTTCGGCAGCACCCTGCTGCCCATCCTGCGCGGCAAGCGGCGGGAGCCGACGTTCATCGCCCTGTGTGCCTCCTTCGCCTGCCAGGGCGTCTACCTCACCCTCTCCATCCCGCTGGGCTGCGGCGAGGACCCGTTCGGCGAGATGACGTGGTACCAGGTGCTGGTCCAGATGTGGATCGTCGCGACGATCGCCTGCCAGCAGATCCTGCTCGCCCTCTGGCTCCACCCCCGGCACCGGGCGCGCCCCCGGATCAAGCGGCGGCTGCTGCTGTTCGCCGGGATCGGTCTCGCGCTCGCCGTCCTCTTCCTGCTGGCCGGACAGCACGGGCCCCCCGTCAACCGCTTCCGTCACGCGGGCGACCAGCCGTACTTCTTCACGTACCAGCTCATCTACCTGACCACCTTCATCAGCGGCAAGGCCATCGTGGCGCACACCTGCTGGTACTACGCCTGGCAGGCGTCCGGCCGCTGGGTCCGCCGCGGGCTGCTCATCGCCGGCGCCGGCTCGACCGTCGACCTGCTCTATCCCCTCGGCCGCTTCGCCGACCTGCTGTTCGTCCCCTTCGACCGGGACCCGCGGGCCTGGGCGGACCTCTCCCGCTCCGCGCTCACCGTCGGCATCACCCTCAACGTCCTCGGCTGGACCGCGCCGCTGTGGGGGCCGCACCTCTCGGCCGTCCGCGGCTGGCTCGCCGACTTCCTCACCTACCAGCAGCTGCGCCCCCTGTGGCGGGCCATCCACCGCGCCTGCCCGGAGTCCTCGCTGCTGCCCGCCGCCCGCGGCGGGGTCCTCCCCGTCCGCGACCTCCGCTTCCAGCTGCACCGCCGTGTGATCGAGATCCGCGACGGCGCCCTCACCCTGCGGCAGCGCATCGACCCCGCCACCGCCCGCGCCCTGGCCGACGCCGCCCCCGGACGGGACCGGGCGGAGCAGGTCGCGGCCCGGATCGCGGTGGCGCTCGCGGCCACCGGGCACCGCGGCGCGGGCACGCCCCCCGCCCCGGACGCCGTCCTGCTGACCAGCCCCCCGGACGAGGACTACCGCGCCGACGTCCGCTGGCTGGTCCAGGTCTCCCGGGCCTTCACCCGCGCCCGGCGCACCGCGGCCGCCGCCACCTGCCGCGGCCGCTGAGCACACCTCACGTCCCCGCGTGCCGCCCCAGGTAGTACAGCAACGCCAGGAAGCCGAGGACGAGATGGCCGACGGCTATGGAGAAGAGCACCTGCCGCGTCGTGCGGTGCGCCCGGTGCCGGG
>NZ_JCANQV010000213.1:0-10333 GCF_059553635.1 Candidatus Streptomyces philanthi | reverse complement strand
CGCCGACGTCACCGGCTGGACCCGGCTGACCCTCGACGCCCCGGCGGGCACCACCGTCGCCGTGGTCGGCCCGAACGGCGCCGGCAAGACCACCCTGCTGCGCGCCCTGCTCGGCCTCACCCCGCGCGCCCACGCCGCGCTGCGGCTCGGCGGCACCGACGTCACGGCCCTGCCGCCGCACCGCCGGGGCGTCGCCTGGGTGCCCCAGGACGGCGCCCTCTTCCCGCACCTGAGCGCCCTCGCCAACACCGCCTACGGACTGCGCGCCCACGGCGTCCCGCGGGCCGAGGCCCGGCGTGCCGCGCAGGGCTGGCTCGACCGGCTCGGCGTCGGTCACCTCGCGCACCGCAGGCCCGCCCAGCTCTCCGGCGGGCAGGCCCAGCGGGTGGCCCTGGCCAGGGCACTGGCCGCCCGCCCCCGTATGCTGCTGCTCGACGAACCCCTCGCCGCGCTCGACCAGACCACCCGCTCCCACGTCCGCCACACCCTGCGCCGTCACCTCGCCGGGTTCGGCGGCGTGTGCCTGATCGTCACGCACGACCCCGTCGAGGCGGTCTCGCTGGCCGACCGCGTCCTCGTCCTCGACGGCGGACGCGCCCTCCAGGACGCGCCGCCCGCCGAGGTCACCCGGCACCCCCGCTCCCCGTGGGTGGCCCGGATGCTGGGCCGCAACGCCTGGCCCGGCACGGCCACCGCCGACGGGCTGGCGCTCGACGACGGCGGCCGGGTCGTCGCGGCGGAACCGCTGGCGGAGGGCGCCCCGGCGCTCGCGGTCATCGCCCCGGAGGCGGTCTCCGTCCACCGGACCCGCCCCGAGGGCAGCCCGCGCAACGTCTGGCCCGGCACCGTCCGCGAACTCACCGCGGCCGGCGGCCGGATGCGGGTCCTGGTCACCTCGCCGGACGCCCCCGACCTCGTCGCCGAGATCACCCCGCAGGCCGCCCTCGACCTGCGGCTCACCGACGGCGCGGACGTCTGGACCAGTGTGAAGGCCACGGAGGTCACGCTGGTGGAGGTCTGACCCGGCGGGCGCGACGGGCCACGGCGACGGCACCGCCGCGTGGCCCCGCACCCCGTCAGTGCGCGGCGTCCGCCGGCTCCAGCACGAAGACCGGTATCTCGCGGTCCGTCTTCTCCTGGTACTCGGCGTACGGGGGGAACGCCTCGACGGCGCGGGCCCACCACCGGGCCTTCTCCTCCCCGGTCACCTCACGGGCCGTCATGTCCTGTACCACCGTGCCGTCCCGCAGCTCCACACGGGGATCGGCGACGACGTTGTGGTACCACAGCGGGTTCTTCGGCGCCCCGCCGATGGAGGCGACCGCCGCATAGCGGCCCTCGTGCTCCACCCGCATCAGCGGGCTCTTGCGGATCTTGCCGCTCCGGGCACCCCGTGTCGTCAGCACGATGACCGGCCGTCCCTGGAGCGTCGTGCCCCGCGTCCCTCCGGAACTCTCGATCAACTCGACCTGCTCACGGACCCATTGCGTGGTGCTCGGCTCGTACTCGCCCTGCAGAGGCATCTGTCCGTCCCGTCGTCGTAGGAAGGTCCCTCAGCGGCGCCCGCCGGACACGGCGGACCACCGCACGTCCCGTCCAACGCCCCGTCCCCGCACGATCATTCCCGGACGGTGCCCGCCCCGGGGGGCGCCCCGGACGACCCCCGCGGACCGTCCGGGGAGCGCAGTTCCGCGAGCTGGGCGACCAGCCCCCTCACCAGTGCGTCCAGGCCCGCCGCGAACGCCTCCTCGGCCCGCGCCGCCTTCCCCGGGGCGGCCGCCAGCGCCTGTGCGAGCACCGGTACCGACGAGTCCTGCCCCGCCGGGTCGATCATCACCGGCGGTGCCACGAGATCCAGCGCCGAGCCGAGCAGGAACGCCTCCACGCTGGTGAGCACCGACACCAGCCGGTCGGCGGGCCAGCCCCCGCGCGCGAGCGCGTCGACGACCTTCTCGTACGAGGCGAGGGTGGCGGGCGAGCTGATCGTGGTGGTGGCGAGCAGGGCGATGGTGTGCGGATGGCGGGCGAACGCGTCCCGGTAGGAGCGGGCCCACGCGGTCAGCGCCCGGTCCCAGGGCTGGTCGTCGAAGGCGGAGGTGTCCATCTCCTCGACGACCAGCCGCCGGACGCCCTCCACGACGGCCGCGCGTCCCGCGACATGGTTGTAGAGCGACGGCGTCCGGATGCCGAGGCGGGCCGCGAGACGGGGAAGGCTGAAGGCGCCCGCACCCCCCGCGTCGATCAGGGCCAGCGCCTCCCGGGCGATGGTGTCGGCGCTGAGCAGCGGTGTGTGCGGTCGGCCCATGGTGGTGGTCCCCTCCCTCTCCGGCCCGCCGACCGGAGAACGTTTTTCCCGCCGCCGGGGTCTTCCCACGGCGGCGGTACGGAGCGTACGGTCTGCCGGAAAACTAATGCCATTAGTCACGTGGAGCGCGCATGGTCCCACCGCCGTCGACGTCCCCCTCCCCGCCCACCGCCCGCACCCTCGAACGCGGTGCCATCGGCACCGGCGACCTCGTCTTCTTCGTCGTGGCCGCCGCCGCGCCGCTGACCGTCATGGTCGGCGTCGCACCCGTCGCGATCGGGATGGCCGGCCAGGCGGCGCCGCTCGGCTATCTGATCTCCGGCCTGCTGCTCATCGTCTTCGCCGCCGGGTTCACCGCGATGAGCCGGTTCGTCCGCAACGCCGGCGCGTTCTACGCCTACATCGGACGCGGCCTGGGCCGCCCCGTCGGCGTCGGCTCCGCCTATGTCGCCCTGCTCGCCTACAACGCCATCGAGGTCGGCCTGCTGGCCGCCTTCGGTTTCTTCACCGAATCCGGCGTCCAGGACCTGACGGGCTTCCACCTCCCCTGGTGGGCCTGGTCGTCGGCCGGACTCGTGGCGATCGGCGCCCTCGGCTACCTCAAGGTCACCCTCAGCGCCAAGGTCCTGGGCATCGCTCTCGTCCTGGAGGTGCTGATCCTGCTGGTGTTCGAGGCCGGCGTCTTCGCCCACGGAGGCGGCCCCTCGGGCCCCGACCTGTCGGTCCTCTCCCCGGAACACCTCACCCACGAAGGCGTCGGAGGCATGTTCGTCCTCTCCGTCGGCGCCTTCATCGGCTTCGAGGCCACCGCGATCTACGCCGAGGAGGCCCGCGACCCGGCACGCTCGGTGCCCCGCGCCACCTACACGGCCGTCGCCTTCCTCGCCCTCTTCTACACCTTCACCGTCTGGGTGATCATCAACGCGTACGGCGCGGACCGGGCCCAGGACGTCGCCAACGGCCCCGGCGGCACCGACATGTTCTTCGCCGCCACCCGCCGCTTCGTCGGCGCCTGGTCCGCCGACGCCATGCACGCCCTCATCATCACCAGCGCCTTCGCCGCCACCCTCGCCTTCCACAACGGCGCCACCCGCTACTTCTACGCCCTCGGCCGCGAAGGACTCCTCCCGCGCCGCCTCGGCACCGTCACCGCCCGCCACCGCTCGCCCGCGGCGGCCGTTGTCCTCCAGTCGGCGATCGCCCTCCTCGCCGTCGTCGTCACCCTCGTCCTGGGCAAGGACCCCTACACGGTCACCTTCCTGTGGACCAACGGCACCGGCATCCTCGGCATCATGCTGATGCAGGCCCTCGCCGCCCTCGCCGTGTACGGCTTCTTCCGCCGCGACCGGCGCGGGCTCCCCGCCTGGCGCGTGGTCGCCGCGCCCCTGCTGGCCTGCGCCGGACTCGGCGTACTGATCGTCATGGTGTGCGGCAACATCGACCTGCTCACCGGCGCGCCCCTCGGCGTCAACATCGCCCTGCTCGTCCCCCTGCCGCTCGCCTTCGGCACCGGCGTGGCCGTCGCCCTGCGCGTCCGCCGCCGCGACCGGGCCGCCTACGACCTGCTGACCACGGTGGACGCGGAACGCCCCGACGAACCCGAGGGCACCACGCACCAGCCCGGCACCACCCAGCGAGAGGAAGCGCACACATGACGGACCCGACCCTGGTCTTCCGCGGCACGGTACGCACCGGCGGCGGGCACCCCGACACCACCGCCCTCGCGGTCCGCTCCGGCCGGGTGCTCGCCACCGGCGCCGCGGCGGAGGCCCTGGCGCCCACCGCCGACGAGACCGTAGACCTCGGCACCGGGCTCCTCACCACGGCGTTCGGCGACGGCCACGCCCACCCCCTCTTCGGCGGCCTGGAGGAGACCGGCCCGCAGATCAAGGGGCTGGAATCGGTCGACGCGATCGTCGCCGAGGTCGGACGCTGGGCCGCCGACCACCCGGACGAGGAATGGATCGTCGGCGCCTCCTACGACCCCGCGCTGGCGCCCGACGGCGCGTTCGACGCGCGCTGGCTGGACGCCGCCGTCCCCGGACGGCCCGTCGTCCTGCGCGCCTACGACTATCACACCCTGTGGTGCAACACCGAGGCCCTGCGCCGCGCCGGCGTCCGCGACGACACCCCCGACCCCCGGCTCGGCCGGATCGTCCGCCGCCCGGACGGCACCCCCATGGGCACCCTGCGCGAATGGCACGCCTGCGACCTCGTCCTCGACCGGGTCCCGGCCCGGCCCGTCGGCGAACTCGTCGAGGCGCTCCGCAGGGCCGGCGCGCACTACGCCCGCGCCGGCCTGACCTGGGTACAGGACGCCTGGGTCGAACCGGACATGGTGACGGCCTACCTGGCCGCCGCCGACCGCGGTGAGCTGCTGTTCCGCGCCAACCTCGCGCTGCGCGCCGACCCCGCCCGCTGGCGCGACCAGCGCGCCCCCTTCGCCGCCACCCGCCGGCGCGTCGAGGCCGAGGGCGGCGACCTGCTGTCCGCCCGCACTGTGAAGTTCTTCTGCGACGGCGTCATCGAGAGCGGCACCGCCGCGATGCTGCGGCCCTACGACGACGCCCCGCACAGCTGCGGCATGCCCGTCTGGCCCGCCGACGAACTGGCCGCCGCGGTCCGGGCGTTCGACGCGGACGGCTTCCAGGTGCACCTGCACGCGATCGGCGACGCGGGCATCCGGACCGCCCTCGACGCCATCGCCTCCGCCGTCGCCGCCAACCCGCCCCGGGACCGCAGGCCCGTGATCACCCATGTGCAGCTCGTCGACCCCGCCGACCTCCCGCGCTTCACGGAACTCGGCGTCATCGCCAACTTCGAGCCCCTGTGGGCCCAACTCGACCCGCTCCAGACCGAGCTGACCGCCCCCCGGGTCGGCCGCGAACGCGCCGCGCTCCAGTACCCGATGGGCGAACTGAGCCGCCTCGGGACCCGGCTGTCCTTCGGCAGCGACTGGCCCGTCAGCTCCCATGTCCCGCTCGAAGGCATCCAGACCGCCGTCACCCGCCGCACCTTCGACGGCGACCCGGGCGAGGGCTGGACCCCGCACCAGCGGCTCACCGTCGACCAGGCCCTGGACGCCTACACCTCCGGCGTCGCCCACCAGGCGTACGCCGACGACCGTACGGCGCTCACCCCCGGTGCCCCCGCCGACGTCATCTGGCTGTCGGGCGACCCCCGCACCACCGACCCGATGGACATCCGGCACCTCCGTGTCCTCGGTACCTGGCTCGCCGGACGTCCCACCTACCGCGCATGACCCAGCCGGACGGCCGCCCCGGGAGCACCCGCCTCCCGGGCGGCCACCCCCGCCAGCAGCGCGGGAAGCCGCGGCGGCCACAACTCTTCGGTGATCTCCGCAAGTTCGACAGGCGACCACCACCGCCAGGTGAGCTTCCGACCCGCGGTCGGCGCCACGGCCGCCTCCCCGCCCGGCTCCCGCCGGGGCCCGTACGCCAGATAGATGTGCTCGTGCTGGCGCACCAGGACCCCGGCGCGGACGAAGTCGTGCTCCCAGGTGCACAGCAGCGCCCCGGGCGCGGGCCCGTCCCATCCCGTCTCCTCCCGCGACTCCCGCAGCGCCCCCTCCCGCGGCGACTCCCCGGCCTCCAACCCGCCACCCGGCATGGCCCAGTGCACCCCGACCGCCCGGTTCTCGTAACGGAACAGAAAGACGGCACCCTGCGGATCGAGGATCGCGATCCGAGCGGCCCTCCGGGGAACGGGGGACACGCCGTTCCGGCCGCTCGAAGCCGAAGCCCTGCCGTTGCCCATGGAGTCCATTCCGCCTCCTTGCGCTTGCTTCCACCGGGTGCGCGGTCCGGCCCGCGGTTTTCCGTGCCGGACCGGGCGCATCCGACGCGGCCGACCCCCCGGGCGCGGCCGTCCGTACATCCTCCACCGCGACCGGAGGCATCGACGAGATCCGCGCTGCCTTCCGCACCGGGACACCCGTGGCAAGGTACATGCCATGGACCGCTACCGGCCCGAGCGGGAGAGGACCGACCGCGCCCGCACGGGGAGCGCATCGCCGGCTGATCTTCCGGCCGGGCCCCGCAGAGTGCTGCCGTGCCTGCTCGACGCCATTCGGTCGGCGCTGGCCGGCCGACTCGTGGGCGTCTACGCCTACGGCTCGGTGACCAGCGGCGACTTCGACGAGGGCATCAGCGACATCGACCTGGTGGTGGCCCTCTCCGGGCCGCTCACCCCGGAGAGCCTGTGTCTGCTGGAGACCGCGCATCGCCGCTTCTGGCGGAAACACCCCGATTTCATGGACCGGATCGACCTCGTCTACGTACCCGACACCGTGCTGTCCGGCGGGAGAGTCCCCGGCCGCACGCCTCCCTTGCTGGCCTCGGTGTCGCCGGGCTCGCCACTGCACACGACACCGGCCTCCCGCGACTGGGCCCTGAACTGGCATCTGGCACGCGAGGCGGGCGTCACCCTGCTGGGCCGGCCGGTGGAGACCGTCGTGCGCCCGGTGTCCGGCGACGAGATACGCGCGGTGGTGGCCGCCGACGTCCTCACCCTGCGCGGGCGCCTTCCCCAGATGCCACATCGGGGAGGCCGGGCCTACCTCGTACTGACGGCATGCCGGGCCCTGTTCACCCTGACCACGGGCGACCAGGCCGGCAAGGCGGAGGCGGCCCACTGGGCGAGCGAGCGATGGCCCGTCCTCGGCCCGCTGATCCACGCCGCCCTGACCTGGCGCAGGACGCAGGCGGTCCGCGACGAAACCCCGCTACCGGCCGACTTGGCCGCACTCCTGGACAACCTGCTGACGATCGCGGAAGAGTTGGCGAGCCGCTGTCACGCCCCGGTCACCGGTCCACATCCGCGGGCCTGACCGGCCGTTGCACGAGACCGTCCGCATGGCGTTCTTGCGGTCCCTTTCCCAGAGCCGATCGAGGCAGGTGCGGCCGACAAGTTGACCGGTCTCGTGCCGGATACACCGAAGGAACCCGTCCGGCTCACCGTGTGCTGAGCCCACGGATTCCGCGCAGCCCTGCCCCGCGGAGCACCGTGGCCCCCCGCCGGCACCGCACACCACCGGCTCTGTTCTTCGCCGGGAGCCACGACTAGATTCGGGGCCTCGACATCGTGATCATTACGGGGGCTGACATGGACTGGGGGACGCTCGTCGCGACGGTCAGCGGTGGTTCGATCGCCATCGCCGGGACCGTACTCGCCGACCATCTGCGGCATCGCCACGAGGACGACCGCGGAGCGGAGGAACGCCGCCGGGGCGTCTACCTCGACTTCATCACCGCGGCCGAGGCGTGCCATACGCGGCTGCGGCAGATCGCCCAGGCGCCCGGCGCCGAGCCCGACCTGGAGGGGGCCACCCGCGCGGCCCTGAAGGACGCCGCGATCTACGAGGCGCGGGAACGCCTGTTCCTCGACGCGACCACCGAGGTCGCCAGCGCCGGCCAGACGATGTTCGAACGGCTCCGCGCCCTCCAACGCGCCGTCGCGACGGGCGCCGAGCCGGCCTCACCCGCCTTCCACGACGCCCACCACCCCTATATCGGCGCGGTGTGGTCCTACCGCGTCGCCGTACGCCAGGAACTGGAGGGCCAGCCCCTCTCGCCCGCCGCCTTCGGATGGGACAGATGGGACGGCACGGACCGCTGCCCGAGGTGCCGGGAGACGGTCACCGCGGACGCGTGAACGACGACCCGACCGGCGGGATCGTGAGACGTACGGCCTCGGGAGCGAGGGAGGCCGGGGCGTTATCGTCCGACCCGACGGCATACCCGACCGGGAAGGCGGACCGCGATGCTGGACGGACTGGACGATTTCTGCGCGAAGGCACTGGCCGAACACGGCTGTGCCTCGGCCTCCGTCGCCATAGCCGAACGCGGGGAGATCGTGCTCGCCCGGGCCTACGGGTACGCGGACACGGCCGCGCGCCGGCCGGCCACTCCGGAGACCGTGTACGGTCTGGCCTCCATCACCAAGGCGTTCACCGCCACCGCGGTCTGTCTGGCCGCCGACGAGGGGCTGCTCGACCTCGACGTCCCGCTCCCCGGAAGCTACCGGTGGACGGCGCCGACCGTGCGTCAGGTGCTACGGCACCGGGGCGGCTTCCCGGCGTTCTACACCTTCCACTACGGCGGCGGCCCGCTCCCGATCGACATCGAGCGTTACCGCACGCTCGTACGCGAGCCAGGGACCGATTTCGAGTACTCCAACCTCGGGTACCACGAGCTGGGCACGTTGCTGGAGTCCGTGACAGGTCGAAAGCTCGGCGATCATCTGCGCGAGCGGATCTTCGCCCCGCTGGGTCTCGGCAGCTTCGCGTTCGGGACCACATACACCGGAACCTCGCCTGTCGCCGAGCGCTACTCCGTGGACGGCCGCCCGTACGACACCTGCGCCACCGGGCATCCCGCGGCCACGGCGGGATGGGCGACCGCAAGCGATGTGGCGCTCTTCGCCCAGAAAGCGTCACAACTGCTCGAACCCGCGACAGACGCGGCCGTGTACGACCCCATGCCGGTCAATGAGTACGTCGGCTACGGGCTCGGCCGCGTCGTGTCGTACGGCCCCGGGCCGGTGATCCGCAGCCACGGCGGCGGCATGGGCGGGATCGCCGCCATGATGATCGAGGTCCCCGAGCGTGATCTCGCGGTCGCCGTCCTGACCAACTCCACCGGCAAGGGCGCCCGTGACGCCGTCGTCGGCGCGCTCATGGGCGAACTGGTCCCGGGCTTCTCCCCTGATCAGCTCGACCCCGTCACCGAGCGGGCCCGGTCGTCGGCTCTGGCGCCGGGTGAATGGGCCGGGGAGATCACCACCGCCGAGGGCCGCGTCCCGCTGGCGGTCGCGGTCCTCGCGGACGGCCGGACGGAGATCCGGCTGGCCGACGGCCCGCCGTGCCCGGCGCCGGCCACGGCCTCGCGGCGCTGGGACCTGTGTGTGGCGGCACCGCTGCAACTCCCCACCGCCGACGCACGGGTGAACAGTCCCGACCTCTTCCTTCAACTCCGCGTCGAGAGCGGAAGGCTGACGGGGAGGGCCGTCACCTTCAAGAACGGTGACCGGGAGGGCCGGCTGGGCTCCTACCTGGTGCACCCCTGCGCACTGCGTCCCCGCTGACACCGCGACCCGGTCCCTGGTGAGGGGCGGACGCCCGGATCATGCCCGGCGCCCGCCCCCTCGTACCCGACTCCTTACGCCGTCAGGGCCTCCGCCCGGCGGCGGGCCCGGCGGTGTTGTTCCGCCCAGTTGCGCAGGGCCGTCGCGCAGGCGTGGTCGAGGTGGCGCAGGCCGGCGAGGTCCAGTTCGATGTCCCGGTCGGCGGGGAGCGCCGCGAGCTGGTCGAGCAGTTTGGGCAGTCGAAGGAAGGTGGCGTTGCCGAGGGCGCGGACCCGTATCGGGCCCTCGCCCTCGGGTATGTCGACCGCGAGCTGCACCTGCGAGGTGTCCCAGGCGGTCTTGACGACCGCCAGCAGCAGACCGAGCAGTACGCCCTCGAACATGTTGACCGTCACGATGGCGACGGCCGTCGTGGACAGCACCACGGCCTCACCACGGTGCTCCCGCCACAGCGGTCGCAGCTCGCGCCAGGGGATGAGCTTCCCCCCGGCGTGCAGCAGGATGCCGGCGAGCGCCGCGACGGGCACCACACCGAGGGCGGCGGGGAAGGCCGCGGCGAACAGCAGCAGCCAGACGCCGTGCAGCACCCGTGACAGCCTGGTCCGCGCCCCGGCCTGGACATTGGCGGCGCTCCGTACGATCACCGCGGTCATCGGCAGCGCGCCGAGCAGCCCGCACACGGTATTGCCCGCGCCCTGCGCCATCAGCTCCTTGTCGTAGTCGGTGCGCGGCCCGTCGTGCAGCCGGTCGACCGCGGCGGCGCTGAAGAGGGATTCCGCGGAGGCGATCAGGGTGAACGCCAGGACGGTGCCGAGCACGCCGAACTCGGTGAGACGCCCGACGTCGGCGAGGCCCGGCGGTTGCACGGCGTCCAGCAGGCCGCTGACCTCGACCCGCGCCACCGGCAGCCCGAGGAGGGGCACC
>NZ_JCANQV010000212.1:0-10352 GCF_059553635.1 Candidatus Streptomyces philanthi | reverse complement strand
CTGCCGCCGAGCCCGCTCGCCCCGCGTCACCACTGGGCGGTGGACGTGTCGGCCCGCGAGGCACAGGACCCGCCCGAACCACTCGCCCCACCCGTCACGGCACCCACGGGGAGTACGTCCGACGCCTCCTTGCTCGTCCGCGAAGAAGTGGCGCGGACCGGCGTCTTCTCCGTCGACGAACTGGACGCGCGCATGGAGCTGGTGGCCGATCTCGGCTTCGACTCCCTGATGCTCCAGGAACTGGAGGTCAACCTCGGCAAGCGGGTACCGGGCTTCCGTACCGAGGAGTTCTTCGCGTCCGACCTCACCGTGGAACGGCTGGCCGCGCTGGTCGCCCCGTATCTCACCGGACCGCCGCCCCCCGGCGCCGCGCTCCCCCGGGAGGCGGACCGCGGTGCCGCCCGCGTCGACGACTTCCCGGAGGTGCGCCGGCTGGAGCAGCGCATCGACGCGGTCGCCGCCACCGGCGCGGACTTCCCGTACTTCCGGGTCCACCAGGGCACCATCCGGGACACGACCGTGATCGGCGGACGGCCGTACCTGTCCTTCGGCAGCTACAACTACCTGGGACTCTCCGGCCATCCCGCGGTCAACGAGGCCGTCCACCGGGCGGTGGACCGCTACGGGACCTCGGTCTCCGCGAGCCGGGTCCTCTCCGGCGAACGGGACCTGACCGTACGGCTGGAACGCGCGCTCGCCGGCTTCCTCGGCGTCGACGACTGCCTGGCGCTGGTCAGCGGGCACGCCACCAATGTCACCGCGATAGGACACCTCGTCGGCGCGGGCGACCTCGTCGTCCACGACGCGCTCGCGCACGACAGCATCCTCCAGGGCTGCGTCCTGTCCGGCGCGGCACGGCGCCCCTTCGCCCACAACGACACCGAGGCGCTGGAGGACGTCCTGCGGCGCCACCGGTCGCGGTTCCGGCGGGTGCTGATCGTCGTCGAGGGCGCCTACAGCATGGACGGTGACCTGGTCGACCTGCCCGCCGTGATCGAACTGAAGAAACGCCACGGCGCCCTGCTGATGGTCGACGAGGCGCACAGCATCGGCACCGTCGGCGACCGCGGCCGGGGCGTCGGCGAGTTCTTCGGCGTCGACCGCCGCGATGTCGACCTGTGGATGGGCACCCTCTCCAAGGCGTTCGCCAGCTGCGGCGGCTACCTAGGCGGCTCGGCCCGTGCGGTGCGGTGGCTGCGGCACACCCTGCCGGGCTTCGTCTACAGCGTCGGGCTGACCCCCGCCAACGCGGCCGCCGCGCTGGCCGCCACCGAACTGATCGTCGCGGAACCGGAGCGGGTGCGCGCCCTGCGCCGGAACGCGGAACTCTTCCTCGGCCTCGCCGCCGCGGCCGGCCTGGCGACGGGCGCCAGCGCCCACACCCCGATCGTGCCGTGCGTCCTCGGCGACTCGGCGAGAACCCTGCGCGTCGCGGACCGCCTGTTCGCGCGGGGTGTCATCGCCGATCCGATCTTCCATCCGGCGGTGGAGGAGGGGCTCGCCAGGCTCCGGTTCTTCCTCACCGCGGACCATGGCGAGGACGGCATCCGGCGGGCCGTGACGGTCCTGGCCGAGGAGGTGGCGGCCACCGCCGGATGAGGGGCCCATGTCAGATCAGGGTGCGTTCGATCCGGCTGAGCATGGGGTCCTTCGCGGTCCCGCCCGGGTCCGCGGCACGCCGCTGCCCGGTGGAGCCGAGCCGTTGGGCGAGCAGATAGGCGATGATCTCCGCCTCCTGCTCCTGGACGTCGTCGTAGGTCGCGCGCTGGAGCATGTCGCGGACGAGGTCGGGGTCGAGGTCGGGGAAGAGGAAACGGGCGCTCGCCTCGTCCAGCCAACCCGCCCCGCGATGGCAGCAGATGATGTGGCCCAGCTCGTGCAAGATGATGTGCTCCTGATGCGCGCCGGTCGTGTTGGCGTCATAGAAGATGAGGTCCTCGTCGCGCGCGACGACCCACATGCCGCACGGCTGCGACGCGGGCATCGGCATCGGGACCAGCGTGATCGGACGGTTGCGTACCTCGCCGAGATGGCGGCAGAGTCCGGCCACATCGGTGACCTCGGGGAGGCCGAGTTCGGCGATCCGCCGGGCGCCGTCCTTCCGGAGCTTCTTGAGCCGGCTGCGACGCTCGTGATCGGCCGACGGCCCCTTCCTGGGGCCCCTCACTCCGGGTCCGGGGGTTCGGAGGGGTCGGTGACGGGTGGCAGGCCCTGCATCTGCCGGTACTGGTCCATGATCGCGGTGATGGCCTGGAGGTTCTCCCGTTTCATCCCGGCCGCCCGCATCGCCACGGCGCGGACTCCCGCCTGCCGCAGCGCCTCGACGGCGGCGACCTGGCTGAGCACCGATTCGGCGACCTCGTCGTCGAAGAAGTAGGCGACGGACACACCGAAGAAACGTGCCAGGGCGGCCAGCAGCTCCGGTGAGGGGTTGGAACGTTTCCCCGTCCGCAGCTGCGACAGATACACGCCCCCGACCCGGAGTTCGGGGTTGGCCCGCTTCAGCTCCTCGGCCACCTCGGCATTGGTCCAGTGCTTGCCCTTGGGGCGGACGGTCTTGAAGAGGTTGTCCAGGCGCACTGCCAGGAGGGGCCGGTCGTCGGTCTCGTTCATGGCGAGTCTTCCTCCTGTCACCTCCCCGGCATTGCCCTTGGCTATCCGCAAGTCTCGCAGATTAGCGGACAGTTGACAATCGGTCGTGTCTCCGTCACCGTGGAAACGCGCCGATAGCTGCCAGCTAACTTTGCTCACGGGGGTAGCCGAGTTGGTTGCCGGCCATATCGGCCCGGTCCGGCCCCGCACGGGGACGGGCCAGGCAGGAACGCACCCGCCCGGTCGACGGGGGAGTCACGGGGGAAAGCGGGCGGGTGCGACGGGGGAGACGAGAGAATCCCGCCCGGCCTGACGAGGCAGGCGGGCGGGTTCTCTCAACCCGCCCTGCCGATCCTGCGGTAGGCGGACGCGACCTGGGTGAGCCAGGCGACCTCCGCGACGAAGTTGTCCGTGTCGCGGTCCTCGAAGTCGGCGGCGTCCTTGTTGTCCTCGGGGACGGTGCCGGCGCGCTTGGCCCGGAGGGCCTGCCGGATCTGCGCCGCCTCGGCGAACGCCTGCCGGGACTCGTCGCTCGCGCCGGGCCCCGCCGTGCCGTCGCCGCCGGCGGAGCGGTCGATGTAGGGGCGCAGGTCCCGCCATCCGTCGCGTATTTCGATCACCCGCCGGTGGAGGCGGTAGTTGAGGTCGGAGACCGCGGCCCCGGGCGGCTCCAGGACGATGTCCGGCGAGGACTCGTACAGATCCCGCCAGAGCGGATAGAGCGCCCGGTACGCGCGATAGCCGCGCACCCAGTCCGCCAGCCTGGTGACCGAGGCCCCCCAGGAGGAGATCGTCAGGCTGAGCGAGAGCACCACGATGCCCGCCGCGCTGAACACGGAGGCGGCGACCTGCCAGGCACCGATGTCCACCCCCGCAGCCGCGGTCAGGATGTTGACCGTCCTGGCCGTGCAGTAGAGGAAGAGGACCACCGCGGCGACGGACAGCAGCCGCAGGGCCTGGCGCAGCGACGTCTTGTCCGCCATACGGGCATAGGGCCCGCACTGGCGGAAGATGGTGACGCACGGCACCGCCTGGGACACGATGAAGACCAGGAGGTAGGTGAGGACCAGCGGTTGACCGCTGCCGGTGTTGAAGTCCGAGGCCGGCCGCCCGGTGCCGTCGGCCAGAAGGAACAACGCGATCAGCGACGCGTTGAGGACGACGCCCGTGACCAGCCAGTAACGGGTCTTCCGTACCGCCTCCTCGGCGTCCGTCGCCCACTGCAACAGGATGATCTGCGCGCTGACACAGAAGGCGACCGCCGCGACGTGCATCACCAGGATCGCGAGGTTACCGACGCCCAGGAAGCGCTCGCTCCCCATGGCTACGGCACCCATGGTGAAGGTGAGGCACTGGAACAGCAGTGTGATCACCAGGGTGCGGTAGGCGCTGTCCCGCCAGCTGCGCCGCACCTGGCTCAACCGGTAGGCGAGCGCGGCGTACGACGAGAGCGCCGAGACGGCGAAGCAGAGCGTCTTGAGGGTGTTCACGGCCTGATCCCCCGCCGACGCCGCGTGCGCGGCGGACGGCCTAGTCGGTGGCCCCGCCCGAGGGGACCTCAAGCCCGATGCTCTCGGCCGCCACGGCGATGGCGTAGTCGAAGAACGCGGTCTCGTCCCGGACGCTGTCGTGCGTACGGCTGAAGACCTGGAAGACCAGCAGCCCGATCAGGTTGCTCCACAGCACGATCCCGCGCTCGATGATGTCCGAGAACGGAGCCTGAGGCACACCCCCGAACAGCTCCACGGCCTCGGGCAGCAGCAGCGAAGGCCCCGTCATCGCCCGCTTCGGCGGGGTGAGTTCACCCGCCTCCAACGCCGACCGCACAATCCCCGCCAGCACCGCGGGCGTACGCGAGGCGGGCGGCACCGTGTCCTGCGGCGCGTGATAGCCCGGAACCGGCGACCCGTAGATCAGCGTGAACTCACCAGGATTCCCGAAGGACCACTGCCGCAATGCCCGCGTCACCGCGAGCAACCGCGTCCCCGCCGACGCCCCCGCGTCCACCGCCGCCCGATCGGCCTCCTCCATCGCCGCACCGGACGCGTTGTACGCATCGATGACCAGCGCGGTCAACAGATCGTCCCGATGCGGGAAAACGGCCTCCACCGCGGCGACCTCCATCCCGCCACCCGCGGCAACAGCCTCCAACGACAGCCCGCCGGGCCCCACTTCCACCAGCAGTCGACGCGCAGCGGCCTTCACAGCCTGCACCATCCCGGCCCTCTCGTCGGCAGCACCCGTCCCGGAAACATCCATGGCCAAACCGTACCCGCCGACCACAATGACGATCAGGACAGTTGATCGAGCGCCTGGACGAGGGGGTGTGATCCCGGACACAGCGGTGGGTGGCGGGGGTGGCCGGATCGAGTCGCTCGCGGGAGAGAGGGACGGGGTGGAGGACCGGGCACAGAGGGGAGAACGACGGTGCCCTCCTGGCGGGCCGTCCCCACCACACTTCGGCTTGCGGCACCTGGCGCGGCTGCTCGCCGGCGACGATGAGGCATCCATCGCCGCCAGGCCACCGGACACCGGCGCCGGCTGGCCGGGACACCGTCCGGACGAGGTCGCTGCGGATCGCGCCCTGACTGGCCCCCGGCCCCCGCGCCGGACAGCCGTCGGTGACCCTCTACGCAGCGAACAGCCGCTTCGGCAGGGCGCGTTGCCGATGGCCCTGGCGGGTGGTGACGGACGGCTCGCCGACGGTCTCGGCGAACCCACCGACGAACCGCGAACGGCCGGCAGGGGCTGCCGACGACCCCTTACTCGTCCAGCAGTCCGTGGGCCCGCTTGTACTCCCGGACCAGGCCCTCGGGCAGCCTCCCGCGTGCGCTGACCGCTCGGCCCTGCTCCCTGGCCCAGTTCCGGACCAGGGAGGCGTCCAGGCCGACGACCGCGCCCTCCATACGTGGCTTCCCCACCGGCGGCTCGGTCCGCGTCGGCTCCGACGGGGCGGGGGGCATCGGGCCGGTTTGGGCGCCGGGCTCGCCCCCGGGGCCGGCCGCCTCGACGGCACGGGCGAGGGCGTGCAACCGCGCAGCCACCAGAGCGGGCGGAGCGGCCACCACGTGATCACCACCACGCTCCAGGACCCCGGCGATGAAGGGTGCCCCGAGGAAGGACAAGGCCTCCTCGATCTCGCTCGGCTCGAACGGGGCCTCCACGACGCCCTTGGTTTCCCGCCAGACGTCGCGGACACCCAGCGCTCCGGCGCTGTACTCGATGTCGACAGGGTCGTTCCCGCTCTTCCACATGGCGCGCAGGACCTCGCTCAGCACCTCCTGGCGCCGTTCTGCGGCCCTCCAGGTGGGCTCCAGGGAGTCCCTGTCCTCGACCGTCATGAGGGCGGCGACCTCTCGCGGCATGAGCGGTGTGCGGGTGTGCCGGACGACGGCCCGGGCAAGCTCCTGCGCTGTGAGCAGAGCCACCTTGTCCTTACCGGCCTCGTGCTCCACCCGGGCGTCGAACCGGGGGCCGACCAGCACGGTGCAGTGCGCGTCGTGCCGCTTCCGGTGCTCGCCCAGCCTCCCGAACTGGACGTCTTGGTCCGTGATCAGTCCGGCGCCGTCCGTCTTGGCCTCCACCGCGACGCGCAGTCGACTCGTCGGCGACCTCCAGACGTCGACGATCACATCGGTCTTCTTCGGACCGCTGTGGGCCTCGACCTCTAGCCCCAACGCGCGGAAGGCGGCCGCGACGGCCCTCTCGAACCGCCGGTAGTCGGCACTGTCCGAGGCCGCTCGCACGAGCTCCACAGCCAGTCGCTCGGCCTCGGACTCGCCTGCCGTCGTCTCCGGCCTCGGGTCTGCTCCCTCCTGGGCCGTGGTGTCGCCGGGTGCTCCCTCGGAGGCCGCCCGGTCGAGAAGCGGAAGGGTTCGAACCAGCGCGGTACCCAGAGGCGTCCGCCGGAGGCTGAGCCCGATCCGCTCGGCGAGACCCGTCTCCAGGAAGAACGCGACACGACGGGTGATGCCCTCCCTGGTGAGCGGCAGCTGCGGATATCTCTCGGCCAGGACGCGCACAAGAGCGCTCGAGTGCGTGGTGTCCTCGATCGCGTCGAGGCTCTCCCCCAGGAGCGCGATGTTGAGGTGGAGCAGACGGATGAAGTCCAGGGGCTCCCCCGACGCCAGGCAGTCCGCAGCGAGCTCCGTCGCCGCGAAGGTGTCAGGGCCCACCTGGGTCAGGAGCCCGAACGACCGCAGAGTGCCCAGAGACTGTTCGGCGGAAGACTCCAGGACGCCGAACTGCTCGGCGCAGAAGGCAAGGAAGTCCCGCCGGGTGACCTCGGGGACAGCAGTGTTCACCAGCCGGCTAAGAACCTCCACCCGCCCGCCGCCCGCGACGTATCCCAAGGGACGCTTCCGCCGCCGCAGCGCCGCCTGATCCGTCCGGTCGAGACGGGCCGCCAGGAGGGCAGGTGGTGCGGGCAGGTCAACCGGGTGCGCGGAGTCCTGGCGTCGGTGGGGCAGATCGTCGGAGGCGACCAGCTCGATCCGTTCCAGGAACTCACGCCCGCGGCCGGTCGGAACGATCCTGCCGTTGCTCCAGACGTCCACGAGTCCGACTGCGCGGAACCAGTACACACGTCGACGCACCTGGTCCCTGGAAGCCCACATGAGGCCGTACTCGTGGGCTGCGATGTTGTTCAGCTCGTTGTGGGTGAGACCGTCCCCGAGAGCGGCGAGCGCCTCACCCATGAATCTGGTGTTCGCGTGGAGTACAGCGATCAAGTAAAGGTCGTCACCGGAGTCGATCACGTACCGGGCGTCGTCCGTCAGAGCCAGGCGGGCCGGGTTCCCCTCGCGTGACAACAGTCCGCAACTGCCGATTGCATGCAGGGTTTTGCGTAGTGGAACCGGCGTCGTCGCGTTGGGCCAGGTGAACAGTCGGTCGATCGTCGGGTTCTTCGCGATGTCCTCCAGGAGTGCCCTGAGATTCCCGACGATCTCCGTCGGTTCACCGGGGATGTACGGCGCGGCCCCTCCCCTCGTCAGCCATGGAAGGATGGGAGGGAAGGCTTTGCTGCCCGGCAGCTGCTCTGGAATCAAGAGGAATCCACGTTCTCGACACGGTTATCGGCATAGCGGGGTCTGTCATCGACCGACTCAGGATGCTCCTCAAGCCACTGGTGTGAAAGCTGAGTTGACATGCGCGACAGCTTGTGCAAGTCGCCAAGACGGCAGCCGTTGCGGTGAGCGCTTCCGCGTCCCCACTGCCGGGGAATACCGTGAAAGGAAACGGTCCGGGCCGAACGCCGTCCGACCTGGGCGGCTGTGCGTGGGCCGCCAACCTGCGGATCGGGATGCGTGCCGGTGCTTCAACCGACCCAGATGCCACCATGTGGGACCCGGCGCGCGAGGCGTCGGCCGGCGTCGCTGACGGGGCTCGACCAGGACACATCGGCGACCTGGCAACCGAAGCCGTCGGCAAGGGCTTGTACGAGCTTGGCACCAATGCCCTGGTGCTGGCTGGTGTCGCGGGCGGCCAGGTGGCGGATGACGTATTCGTTGGCCTTCAGTAGATACGCCCGTACGTTGTCCGGGGGCCTCTTGGTTCAGCAAGGTCGGACCATGAGCTGAAGTCGCAGTGGTTGCCTTCTGCGGCATCTGCCCCACCTGGTGGGGTCGGCTTCCGCCAAACGATCGGTGATTCCGTCGTTACGACGGACAAATCGGTCCGCCCATCCAGGTGCCTGGGTGCCCGGATACCGAACGCCCATGCCCCATGGTGAGAGGTGTGTTCCTTGCCGCCGTCCCAGCCGCCCCGCAGGCTCATGCCGCAGGGGCACCTGCCACCGTTGGGTGTCTCCACGCTGCGGAACTGGACAGGAACGGCGCCGTAACCGAGATCCCGATCTCTGCCGCCCGCCCAAGGCCGGACCAGCGCGCTGTCCTGCTCGACGTACCCGGTCCATCGGTCCACCCTGCCGGGGTGTTGCTCGGGAAACAGCTCCCGCTTTTGCTTCTCGACCTCAGGCAGTGTCGGGCGAACCCAGACACTACCTGAGGTCGCTCGACCGTTGAGGCGCACTCCGTGCCGCTGGGCCCTGCCGCGCAGGAAGTGCAGAAAAATGCCGGGCGGTGCAGGAAAGTCGACACCTCGGACTATTTTGTCCAAGCGGGTGCGAATGCGACGGTTCGGTCAGAGGGTCTGCCGGCCGGATGCGGTCGTGCAGCCAGCCGCTCCCCTTGGGGTTCGGCAACCGCAACCACGAAACGATGAGGGCCCCGACCGCACTGCGGTCGGGGCCCTCATCTGCCCTGGTGGGCGAGTGCGGAGGATACGAGATTCGAACTCGTGAGGGGTTGCCCCCAACACGCTTTCCAAGCGTGCGCCCTAGGCCTCTAGGCGAATCCTCCGCCGCAAACAATACAAGACGTGGAGGGGTGCTCGCGAACATGATCCCGGGGGAGGGGGTGTGGGGGTGGGGTGGTCGGGAGGTTGGGTCGTTTTTGGGGGCGGGGATCGGCTAGGGTGGGGCGCAGCCCCTCACGTGGCGCTATCTGACTGAACTCCCCCAGGGCCGGAAGGCAGCAAGGGTAGGTCGGCTCTGGCGGGTGCGTGGGGGGCGCTTGCGTTTGCGGGCGGACCGGTTGTCGGTGGGGGCCGATATCGTCGTAGGTGTGTCGTCCCTCGCGCTGTACCGCCGCTACCGACCCGAGACCTTCGCGGAGGTCATCGGGCAAGAGCATGTGACCGATCCGCTGCAGCAGGCGCTGCGGAACAACCGCGTCAACCACGCGTATCTGTTCAGCGGGCCGCGCGGCTGTGGCAAGACGACCAGTGCGCGCATCCTGGCGCGCTGCCTCAACTGTGAGAAGGGTCCCACTCCCACGCCGTGCGGGGAGTGCCGCTCCTGTGTGGACCTGGCGCGGAACGGGCGCGGGTCGATCGATGTGATCGAGATCGACGCGGCGTCGCACGGTGGCGTGGACGACGCCCGTGAGCTGCGGGAAAAGGCGTTCTTCGGGCCGGCGGCCAGCCGCTACAAGATCTACATCATCGACGAGGCGCACATGGTCACCTCGGCGGGGTTCAACGCCCTGCTGAAGGTCGTCGAGGAGCCGCCGGAGCATCTGAAGTTCATCTTCGCGACGACGGAGCCCGAGAAGGTCATCGGGACGATCCGGTCGCGCACCCATCACTATCCGTTCCGGCTGGTGCCCCCGGGCACGCTGCGGGAGTACCTCGCCGAGGTGTGCGCGCGGGAGACGATCCCGGTCGAGGACGGGGTGCTGCCGCTGGTCGTACGGGCCGGGGCCGGGTCGGTGCGTGACTCGATGTCCGTGATGGACCAGCTCCTCGCCGGGGCCGGCGAGGACGGTGTGACATATGCCATGGCGACGGCGCTGCTCGGGTACACGGACGGGTCGCTGCTGGACTCGGTCGTCGAGGCGTTCGCGGCCGGGGACGGGGCGGCGGCCTTCGAGGTCGTCGACCGGGTGATCGAGGGGGGCAACGACCCCCGGAGGTTCGTCGCGGACCTGCTGGAGCGGCTGCGGGACCTGGTGATCCTCGCCGCGGTGCCGGACGCCGCGGAGAAGGGGCTGATCGACGCGCCCGCGGACGTCGTGGAGCGGATGACCGCGCAGGCGTCCGTGTTCGGCGCCGCCGAGCTGAGCCGGGCCGCCGACCTGGTCAATGCGGGGCTGACGGAGATGCGCGGGGCGACCTCGCCGCGTCTCCAGCTGGAGCTGATCTGCGCCCGGGTGCTGCTGCCCGCGGCGTACGACGACGAGCGGTCGGTGCAGGCGCGCCTC
>NZ_JCANQV010000211.1:0-10395 GCF_059553635.1 Candidatus Streptomyces philanthi | reverse complement strand
TTGCCGGTGAGCACCACGCCCGCCGCGAACGCCACTCCGGCCAGGGCCAGGACGCCCGCCCCGGCGACGACCACGGCGTCCGGTCCGGCCTGGCGGAACTGGCCGCGCATCAGATGCCGTACGGACGACGGGCCCGGGGTGCCGGCCGACGCGGCGGCCGCCGCCCCCGTGCCGACCAGCGGCAGCAGGAATTCCGCGGACCCCTTCGCCAGGAGGACCAGCAGCGCGGGGCCGACGAGCGCCGGAAGCCGGGTGTTGGCGCGGGTGAGGACCGCCAGCCGGTCGCGGCAGTCCTCGCAGCCGGGCAGATGCCGGTCGACGTCCTCGGCCTGCTTGTCGGTGGCCTCGCCGCGGACGACGGCCGGCATGCGCTCCCAGTAGCCGCCGCAGGACGGCGCCGCGGGCACGCCGGGCAGGGCACGCAGGAACGCCTGCCGCATGCCCTCGCGGGCGCGGTGCAGCAGGACGGCGGTGGCGCCCTTCTTGGCGCCGATGGCCTTGCCGACGACCTCCAGCGGTTGGTCCTCGGCCTCGGACAGCCACAGTGCCTTCACCCATCGGCTCGGCAACTGGTCGAGGACCTGGGAGAGAAGGTCGACATAGGCGATGCGCTGCGACGGGTCGGCGTGGTCGACGGCGGCCACGGGCGCCGTCTCGGGCCAGGACTGCCCGTCCTCCGGGTCGCGCGGCACCTCCCGGGCGGTGGCGGCGCCGACGGTGACCGCGAGATGGCGGATGGTGGTGCGCAGGTACGCCGGGACGTTGTCGATGTGGTGGCCGCCCTGGATGCGGCGCCAGACCCGGAAGTGGGCCTCGGCGACGAGGTCCTCGGCGAGCCAGCCGTTCGAGGTCAGGGTGCGCGCGTAGCCGACCAGGCGCGGGTGCTCCTGTGCGTAGAGCGCGGCATAGGCGTCCGCCGCCGACTCCTCGGGGGCCGCGGAACCATCTGGCATGGAGGAATGTCTCCCGGTGTGTCGCCCCGGCGGCCGGCGTCCCTGGGGCCGGGGAATCTGCCGGTGCACGGTGTGTGGAATGTTGTTTTCGCAAGCGTAAAGACGACATCTCCTTGTGATCAAAACTTCGTGACGCAGGTCACGCGAGATGCGGCGGTTTTGGCGTAATGACCCCGGCATCCCCCTGGTCATAGGGGTGTGACACCGCGACAGGCGGACGCGGCACCGGCGTGTGCAGGCGTTCCTCTCCGCGCGGCGCACGACCGGAACGACACCGACCGAACACAGGAGCCGGCGATGCCCACCCTCATCGACCACGCCGTCCAGGCCCGTCTCATCGCGACCGCCCCCCGCTCGCGGGTCATCCCCGCGGTCCTGCGCTACGACCGCGAGGACCCGTTCGCCGTGCGCGTCGTGTTCCCGGCCGCGGCGTCGCTGGACGGGACGGAGGTGGTGTGGACGTTCGCCCGGGAGCTGCTCCAGGACGGACTGCGGCGGCCCTCCGGGGCGGGCGACGTCCACATCTGGCCGTGCGGCCCCGGTGCGGCGGTGCTGGAGTTCCACACGCCCGCCGGTATGGCGATGGTGCAGTTCGAGAAGCGGGACCTGCGGGACTTCCTGACGCTGTCGTACCGCGTCGTCGCCCGGGGCGAGGAGCTGGGGCACGTCGACGTGGACGCCGATCTCGCCGCGCTGCTGCGGGAGGCGTAGGGGCGTCAGTCCGCGCCGGGCGCCGCGGTGTCCGGCACGTGGAAGAGGGTGCCGAGGTGCAGGTCGAGCAGGCGCAGCGCCTGCTCGGGCCCGTGCACGTCGAGCAGGAGGTAGGTGGAGAGCCCGTCGACGAGGCTGATCAGCAGCATCGCCTCGTCCTCGGTGGCGCGGCCGGGCGGTACCTCGCCGCGCTCCGCCGCCTGCCGGAGCAGATCGGCGAAAAAGGCGGCCAGTTGCGGGATGCCCTCCTTGGCGCCGGCGCGCAGCCGCTCGTCGTGGATCGCGCGGACGAAGCAGGCGGCGCCGACCTGTACGCCGACGCGGCTCTCGGTGTCGAGCGGCAGCATGCCCACCAGACAGGCGCGCAGGACGGCGTGAGGGGTCCGCTCCCCCGGCATCGCCTCGACACTGGCGCGGATGCGTTCCTGGGCGCGTTCGTTGGCGTACTCAACGCCGAACAGCAGCATCGCGTCCTTGCTGGGGAAGTAGTGCTGGAGTCTGCCGAGGGAGACGCCGGCCTCGGCGGCGACGTCGCGCAGGGTCACACCGTCCAGTCCCCGGTCGGCGGCGATCCGCCAGAGCGCGCGGGAGATCTCCCGGCGGCGGGCGTCATGGTCGACCTTCTTGGGCACGTGCGGCCTTCCTTCCTGGTCGGACGTGTCCCCGCACGCCATTTTTACAAGTCATCCGTACCGTTATAACGTACCGGCAGCCAATACATTTGACTTGGGAAACCGGTGACCACCATGCCCTCCCCCACCGCGCCGCCGTCCCTGGCACTGCGCCCGCCCCGCCATCGCGTCGACCCGCGCGCCCGCCGCTGGTGGACGGTCCAGGCGCTGCTGACCGTCGGCATACCGCTCCTGCTGACCGCGCTGGCCCTGACGGTGTGCTCCGCACTGTTCTTCCCCGGCGCCCTGCCCTGGCTCGTCCCGCTGGTGCTCGTCGTGCTCGTCGTCCCCGCCGTGGCCCATCTGCTGCTGATGCCGCGGTGGCGGTACGCCGTCCACGCCTGGGAGCTGAGCGAGGGCGCCGTCTACGCGGCGAGCGGCTGGCTGTGGCAGCAGCGGCGGATCGCCCCGCTGTCCCGGGTGCAGACGGTGGACACCGTGCGCGGCCCGCTCCAGCGGCGCTACGGGCTGGCGACCGTCACCGTCACCACCGCCTCCACCGCCGGCGACATCAAGATCGCCGGACTGTCCGACGCCGACGCCGAGGAACTGTCCCGGCTGATGGGCGAGGCCGCCCAGACGGTGCCGGGTGACGCCGCATGAGCACTCCGCCGCCGTACCCCTACGGCGTCTGGCAGCGCCTCGACGCCCGCACCCCCCTCCTCCACTGCGGCTGGCTGGCCGCGCCGCTCGGCTCGATCGCGCTGACCGCGCTGGCGGGCGGCGGCCGGATCAGCGGCGGCGCCTGGGCCGGCCTGGCCGTCATCGCCGTGGTGTTCGCCGCCCTCACCGCCGCCGGGGTGGTCCGGTGGGCGCGCACCTCCTTCCGCGTCACCGACGACGCCTTCGAGGTCCGCAGCGGCCTGCTGACCCGGAGGCTGCGCAGTGTGCCGCTGCACCGCGTCCGCACCGTCGACCTGACCGCGTCCCCCCTGCACCGCGTCCTGGGCGTCAGTGTCCTGCGCGCCGGTACGACCGGGGGCAGCGGCGGCGGGGAGGTGACGCTGGAGGCGCTGGCGGCCGCGGACGCCGGCCGGCTGCGGACCGCGCTGCTCGCCCGCGCCGGCTCCGGGGAGGAGGACGACCCGGTGCTGTCCCGCTTCACCTGGCGCTGGGTGCGCTACGCGCCGCTGACCTTCTGGGTGATCGGCGGGGTGTTCTTCGCGGCGGGCGCGGTCAGCCGCGTCCTGGAACGCCTGGACATCGATGTGTGGAAACTGGGCTTCATCCGGCGGGCGTTCCACGCGTTCGGCGCGAGCGCCCTGTGGCTGACGGTCCCCGCCGCGCTGCTGGCGGTCGTGGCCCTCGGCTCGGCCGGCGCGGTGGTGCTCTACGTCGAGAACTGGTGGAACTTTTCCCTGAAGCGGATCGGCACCCGGTCGCTCCAGGTGCGCCGGGGCCTGTTCACCACCCGTTCCGTCACCGTCGAACGCGCCCGGCTGCGCGGGGTGGTGCTGCGTGAGCCGCTGCTGCTGCGGGCCGGCGGCGGAGCGACGGTGCACGCCATCGCGAGCGGCCTCGGCGACCAGGAGGAGAACCGCAAGCGCAGCGCCCTGCTCCCGCCGTGCCCCCGCCCCGAGGCGCTGCGCACCGCCCGCCGCGTCCTCCGGTTGCCGGACGACTCCGGTGACCTGGCCCCGGAAGAGGAACTGGCCGGCCACCCCCGGGCCGCGCTGCGCCGCCGCCGGACGCGCGGCCTCCTCTTCGTCGTGCTGCCCGGCACGGTCGTCCTCGCCGCGCTGGGCCTGGCGTTCACCCCCGTCCTGCTGCACTGCGCCTGGATCTACGCGCTGCTGGCCACGCCCGCCGTGCTGTGGCTGGCGCGGGACGCGTACCGCGCCCTCGGGCACGGCCTGCGCGGCGGCCATCTGCTCGTCCGCTCCGGCACCCTCAGCCGTGACACCGTCGTCCTGCGCCGTGACGCCGTCATGGCCTGGACGTTCTCCAGCTCGCCGTTCGGCCGCCGGGCCGGGCTGGTCACCCTCACCGCGGCGGTCGCGGCCGGTGAGGAGCACTACCGCGTCCGGGACCTGGACGCGCGGTACGCGCCGGACTTCGCCGCGCGGGCGGCGCCCGGCATCGTCGAGCCGTTCCTGTCGCGGCCCGCGCCGGACCCCTGCGGTTACCCCGCGGCGCAGACCCCACCCGCGACATGACGCATATCACACCCTCCTCGCGTGCACGTCGCGCGCCGGGCCGTCGTCCTAAGGGACGAGCCGAGTCCGTGAACCGAGCCGTGAGGGAGCAGTGCGATGCCCAGTGCCATCGACCAAGCCGTCCAGGTCCGACTCGTCGCGACCGCGGCCGCGCCCGGCCCGCACGCGGTACCGGCCGTACTGCACTACCACCCCGCCGACCCCCTCGCCGTCCGGATGACCTTCCCCCCGGAGATCTCGCTCGACGGCTCCCCGGTGGACTGGACGTTCGCCCGTGATCTGCTGGCCGAGGCGCTGCACGGCGCCGTCGGCCAGGGCGACGTACGGATACGGCCGTACGGGCCGGGGCGCACCCTGATGGAGTTCCACGCCGACGAGGGCATGGCGATGGTGCAGCTGCGGACGACGGACATCCGCCTCTTCCTCGCCCGCTCCTACGAGGCGGTGCCGCCCGGCCTGGAGCCGGCGCACCTGGACGTCGACGGCGATCTGGCGGAACTCTTCGGCGCGGCCTGACGAGTCGGCACGCGGGCGGGGGAAGGCGCTTCCCCCGCCCGCGCCGTTCCTCACCGCTTCGGGAAACCGAACCCGTAGCCCTGCTGCCGCAGCTCGGGCAGCAGCTGGTCCAGCGCCTCCACCGTCCGGGAGCGGTCGCCGCCGCCGTCGTGGAAGAGGACCGTGGGGCCGTTGGGCAGTTCGGCGCGGACCCGGGCCTCGATCGACGCGACGCTGCCGCCCTCGAAGTCCTTGCTGTCGATGTTCCAGCCCAGCGGGCGCATCCCGTGCCCGGCGGCCAGCTTGCGGCTGTAGGGGGTGAACGCGCCGCCGGGGGCGCGGTAGTACGCCACGGGGGTGCCGCCCGCCGCCTTCTCGATCATCCGCTGCGCGTCGAGGATCTGCTCGGCCTGGTACTTCTCGGGCCGGTGGTCCATGGCGGTGTTGTGGCTGATGGTGTGGTTGCACAGCCGGTGCCCGGCGTCCACGACCTTCCGCACCAGGTCGGGACGGGCCTCGGCCTGCGGGCCGATCATGCAGAACACGGCCTTGACGTCATGCCGCTTGAGGACGTCGAGGACCTTGGGCGTCCACACCGGGTCCGGGCCGTCGTCGATGGTGATGTTCAGGCTGCGGCCGGGGCGCTCGGAGTCGTGGACGATCGACGGGTCCACCGTACGGACCGCCGGCGTCCTGGCCGGCTTGGGGCCGTCCTTCGCGGTGTCGGCCTCCGCCGACGGCGTACCGCCGGGCTGCGCCAGCGCCAGCACCAGTCCGGTCACCAACGCGGCGGCCGCCGCGGTCGCGCCTATGATCCCCCCTTCCTTCCGAAAACGCCGTCCGGTGGCCCGTGCCTTGCCCATTGCCGTCCCTCACCCCGTGGTGGTCCTCGTACGTCCGCAGGCGCGCCCGCCTGTTCTCACCATGGGAGATGCGGGAGAACGCCGGCAGGCTGCTCCTGTTACGGATCCATCATGAAACTTATTGATACTGGTCCCATGCCACGAGTACTTCTGATCGAGGACGACGCCGCGGTACGGGACGGGGTCACCCTCGCGCTGCGGCGGCGCGGCCACGAGGTGGCGGCCGCGCCCACCGGTGAGGACGGGCTGCGGCTGCTGCCGGAGTTCCGCCCCGACATCGTCCTGCTGGATCTGATGCTGCCCGGCAAGGACGGCTTCCAGATCTGCCGGCTGATACGCGCCGAGCGCCAGCTCCCGATCATCATGCTCACCGCGCGCGGGGACGACCTCGACGTCGTCCTCGGCCTGGAGGCCGGGGCGGACGACTACATCGTCAAGCCCGCCCGCGGCGAGGTGCTGGAGGCCCGGATACGCGCCGTGCTGCGCCGCACCGCCCCGCCCGCCGACGGCTCGCCCCCCGAGCCCGGCCCCTCCCCCGTCGAGACGTACGGCGCGCTCACCGTCGACCGCGCCGGACTCGTCGTCACCAAGTCCGGCAAGGACCTGCCGCTGGCACCGTCCGAGATGAAACTGCTGCTGTTCCTGTCCTCCACGCCCGGCCAGGTCTTCAGCCGCCAGCAACTCCTCGAACACGTCTGGGAGCACAGCTACCACGGCGACTCCCGCCTGGTGGACGCCTGTGTGATGCGCCTGCGGACCAAGATCGAGGACACTCCGCGCAGCCCCCGCTACGTCCAGACCGTGCGCGGCTTCGGTTACCGCTTCGGACCGCTGTGAAGCCCCCGCGCCGCCTGTGGCGCCTGCTGCGCGCCGGGCGGCCGCCGCGCGGCCTGCGGGTCCGGCTCGTCGTCGCGTTCCTGCTGGTCGCCGCCGTCAGCGCGCTCACCACCGCGGGTCTGACCTACCGGGAGGCGCGCAACGCGATCCTCCAGCGCTCCCAGGACATGGCCGTCAACGACCTGCGGACGCAGATCAATTCGCTCGCCCCCGAACTGGCGGTGCCGCCCACCCGTACGGACCTCGACGCGTTCCGGGCGCAGCTGGAGCGGTCGAGCACCTACCGCGACTGGGACGTCTTCGTCCACTACACCGGGCTGCCGGACACCGCCGTCGCCGTCCGGGGCGGCCCGATGCCCCCGCCCACCCTCCGCGACTCCGTCGAGCGGCGCCATGTGCCGGTCTTCCAGCGCGTCGAGCGCGACGGCGAGCCGTGGCTGCTGGTCGGCATGCCGGTACGGCAGTCCGACGGCCGCCCCTCCGCGCTGTCCGTCTACGCCCAACTGCCGCTGCGTGGCGAGGAGGCCAATGTCGAGGCCCTGGTGAGCGCCGCGCAGCGGGGCGCCCTCCCGGTGCTCGGCCTCTCGGTGATCCTCGCGCTGCTCGCGGCGCGCGGGGTGCTGCGTCCCGTACGGGGCCTGCGGCAGGCCGCGGGCCGGATCGCGGAGGGGAAGCTGGACACCCGGCTGGAGGTCAAGGGCGGCGACGAACTCGCCGACCTGTCGAGAACGTTCAACGACATGGCGGCGAAGCTGGAGGAGAGCGTCGCCGATCTGCGCCGGCTGGAGGCGAACGCCCGCCGGTTCGCCGCCGACGTCTCGCACGAGCTGCGCACCCCGCTGGCGGCGATGACCGCGGTGACCGACGTCCTCGACGAGGACGCCGACGCCCTCGACCCCGACACCGCCTCGGCGGTCCGGCTGATCAGCCAGGAGACCGGGAAGCTGGCGCGGATGGTGGAGGACCTGATGGAGGTCTCCCGCTTCGATGCGGGCGCCGCGGCCCTCCACCTCGACGAGGTCGACGTCGCCGAGACGATCCGCAAGACGCTCCAGGCCCGCGCCTGGCAGGACCGGGTGACCGCCGAGCTGCCCGCCGACGTCCGCGCCCGGCTCGACCCCCGCCGGCTGGACGTCGTCGTCGCCAACCTCGTCGGCAACGCCCTGCACCACGGCGGAGCGCCGGTCCGGGTGGTGCTGCACACCCCCGCGCCGGACGACACCGCCCTGCGCGTCGAGATCGCCGACAGCGGCCCCGGCATCGACCCCGAGGTGCTGCCGCACGTCTTCGACCGCTTCTACAAGGCCGACTCGGCCCGCGCCCGCTCCGAGGGCAGCGGCCTGGGGCTGGCCATCGCCCAGGAGAACGTCCGGCTGCACGGCGGTTGCGTACGGGCCGCCAACCGCCCCGAGGGGGGCGCCGTGTTCACCGTGGAGCTGCCCCTGCGCCCCGGGGAGCCGGAAGGGCCGGCCGCGCCCGCCGGCCCGGACGCCGTGTCACGGAAGGAGACCGCCGCATGACCCCGGTACCGCCCTCCCCGCACGTCCACCGCCGCGCGCTCGGCGGCCTGCTGGCCGGCGCGGCCGCCGGCACCCTGGCCGGCTGCGGGATCGCCACGTCGGACGTGATCGACGCCGGGGCGCCGGCCTCCGGCGTCCGCGCGCCGGGGCGGCCCACCTCCGATGTGCAGCTGTTCTTCTACGGGCCCTCCGGACTACGCTCGGCGACCCGCCCGGCGAAGACGCCGTCCGGCCCGCAGGAGGCCATCGACCTGCTGCTGAAGGGCCCCGACCACGCCGAGCGGCAGCGCGGGCTGTCCAGCGTCCTGCCCAAGCTCGGCGGCCCGGTGACCGCCGAGACCGGCCCCGGCTCGGTCCGCGTCACCCTCCCCGTCCCGCTGGGGAAGCTGGACACCGCGTCGCTGAGCCAGCTGGTGTGCACCGCGGCCAACGCCCGGGTCCCCGGCGGCAAGCCGCCCGGCGAGGTCGTGGTGACCCTGGTCAGCGACACGTCCCAGGCCAGACCGATGCTCTGCGGCGGCAACAACGCCCTCCCGGTGATCGAGCCCGCCCCGGCACCGTCCGGGACGCCGACGGGCGGGCCGTAGGGCGGGCCTAAGGTGGAGGGGAACCGGCACACCGCGTCCGGCACCGCCCGGCCCGTCCCTCGGGAGACCCCATGACCGAGCGCAAACCCCCCGGCGTCGACTTCGAGAGCTGGATCGACAAGCAGATCCGTGAGGCACAGGAACGCGGGGACTTCGCGTCGCTGCCCGGCGTCGGGAAGCCGCTGCCGCACCTGGACCGGCCGTACGACGAACTGTGGTGGGTCAAGGAGAAGATGGCCCGCGAGGACCTGTCGTACCTGCCGCCGTCGCTCGCGCTGCGCAAGGAGGCCGAGCAGGCCCGTGAGGCGGCGGCCGCGGCGCCGTCGGAGGCGGCCCTGCGCCGCATCCTGACGGACGTCAACGAGAAGATCCGGGCGGCGCGGCGCGCCCCGCTCGAAGGGCCGCCGCTACGGCTCGCCCCGTTCGACGTCGAGGAGGCCGCCCGCGAGTGGCGGCAGCGGCACGCCGCCTCCTGACGCCCGTCACGGCCCGGCCGGCCCCGTCCGCACCGTCAGGAACCGCGGGCGGTACAGCGCGACATCGGCGTTGAGCCGGGCGTCGGGCGCCACACCGGGCGGGCCGATCCAGTTGACGTCGTAGCTGAGCGCCAGCGTGCCGGGCGCGGCGTGCTCCGGGTGCGCCTGCGGGTTGTAGACCACCACGTGCCGGGGGTCGGTGGCCGGCGGGCGTGGTGGTGTGATCCGGCCGTGCGGGCCGTGCCAGGGGCCCCGCGGGGAGCAGGCCCAGTAGCTGGTCAGGGTCCGCAGACCGAAGCGGCCGTCGCCGCCGGTGTCCATGGTGACCAGCAGCCAGGTGGCACCGTCGCGCACCACGGTGAAGGCGCTGCCGACGCCGCGCCGCCCGGTGGCGCGCAGCACCGGCGCGGCGCTCCGCGCCTGACGCCGCCAGCGCGCGCCGTCCCAGAACCGCCAGGCGGCACGGTCCGTGAGCCGCCCTTCGGGGACGCGGGCGAGGTAGGCGCTGGAGGCGGGCGCGGACGGCGGGTCGTCGCCGCCGAAGACGTAGGTCCAGCGTCCCTCGCGGACCGCGGCCGTGCCGTAGAGGACGCGGCGCGCGGGGTCGGGGCCGGTGTCGGGGCCGGTCACGGTGGTGATGCCCGTCAGGCGCAGGTCCGGGAGGGAGAGGGTGGCGACCTCGGTGCCGTAGGGCACGCCGAACACCCAGGGTCCGGTGCCGGGGGCGCGGCGCCACAGCAGGACCTTCACCACCTTCTCGTGCACGCCGGGGGTCCGCGTCTCCACGCGGGCGGCGACGGGCCAGCGCCAGCCGCCGTCCGGCGGGTCGGGGAAGAAGGGCGTCGTGCCGGGCCCGGTCAGGGTGCGTTCCGGGCGGCCGGAGGGGGAGGTCACCACGGCGGAGTTGTGCCGCAGCAGGGGGACGCCGCCGCCGTCGGCGCCGCGCCGGAAGAGGGGCGGGCCGCCGGGGTCGGGCGGGTGGACGCGGTCGAGGTAGGTGTCGGAGAACAGCCAGAGGGTGCGGCCGTCGGGGAGGGCCACCGAGTGGGTGCCGTCGCCGCCGGTCCAGTCGTCGGTGCGGGTGTTGTCGTCGCCGTAGCGGATGAACGCGGTGGTGCGGCGGATG
>NZ_JCANQV010000210.1:0-10415 GCF_059553635.1 Candidatus Streptomyces philanthi | reverse complement strand
GCCCGCGCCGACGCCACCGGGGCCGCCCGACCCCTCCCCGTCGCCGTCCCCCGTACCGCGCCCGCCCGGGCCGGACCCGGTCCCGGACCCCTCACCGGCCCCGTCCCCCCTGTCCCAGTGACCGTCCGCGTGTCCCGCCCGCCGGACGACACACCGGGGCGGGACGCGGCGGACACCCCGGCGCCGCGCGGCGCCGCCCGTCCGCACCACCGAGGAGGTACCGTCCATGGCCATCGCCACGGTCAACCCCGCAACGGGCGAGACCCTCAAGACCTTCGAGGCCCTCAACCCGGGCGAGATCGAGGACCGGCTGGTCCTCGCCGACCAGGCGTTCCAGGCCCACCGCACCACCCCCTTCGCCCGCCGCGCCGCCTGGCTGCGCGAGGCCGCCGACCTGCTCGACGCCGACCGCGACGCCGTCGCCCGCACCATGACCACCGAGATGGGCAAGACCCTGACCGCGGCCCGCGCGGAGGCCGCCAAGTGCGCCAAGACCATGCGCTGGTACGCGGACCACGCCGAGGCCCTGCTCGCCGACGAGCACCCGGACCCCGCCGACGTCCGCGACTCCGGAGCCCGCCGCGCCGTGGTGCGCTACCGCCCGCTGGGCGTCGTCCTCGCCGTGATGCCGTGGAACTTCCCGCTGTGGCAGGTCGTCCGCTTCGCCGCGCCCGCCCTGATGGCCGGCAACACCGGGCTGCTCAAGCACGCCTCGAACGTCCCGCAGACCGCCCTCTACCTGGAGGAACTGTTCCGCAGGGCGGGCTTCCCCCAGGGCTGCTTCCAGACCCTGCTGATCGGCTCGTCCGCCGTCGAGGAGGTCCTGCGCGACCCGAGGATCGCGGCCGCCACCCTCACCGGCAGCGAACCGGCGGGCCGCGCGGTGGCGTCCGCCGCCGGTGACGAGATCAAGAAGACCGTCCTGGAACTCGGCGGCAGCGACCCCTACCTCGTCCTGCCCTCCGCCGACCTCGGCAAGGCCGCCCGCGTCGCCGTCACGGCCCGCGTCCAGAACAACGGCCAGTCCTGCATCGCCGCCAAGCGGTTCCTCGTCCACACCGACGTCCACGACGCGTTCGCCGAGCGCTTCCTCGCGGGCATGAAGGCCCTCAGGGTCGGCGACCCGATGGACGAGAACACCGACGTCGGGCCCCTCGCCAGCGAACAGGGGCGCTCCGACCTGGAGGAACTGGTCGACGACGCGGTCCACCGGGGCGCCGTCGCCGAGTGCGGCGGCAAGCGCCCGCTGGAGCGTCCCCACGGCTGGTTCTACGAGCCGACCGTGCTCACCGGCGTCACACCGGAGATGCGCATCCACCACGAGGAGGCGTTCGGCCCGGTGGCGAGCCTCTACCGGGTCGCGGATCTGGACGAGGCGGTCTTGCTCGCCAACGACACCGGCTTCGGCCTCAGCGCCAACGCCTGGACCCGCGACCTCGCCGAACAGGACCGCCTCGCCCGCGACCTCCAGGCCGGCGGGGTGTTCTTCAACGGGATGACCGCCTCCCACCCCGGCCTCCCCTTCGGCGGCACCAAACGCTCCGGCTACGGCCGCGAGCTGTCCGGGCACGGCATCCGGGAGTTCTGCAACATCACCACACTGTGGTACGGGCCGGAGGACTGACCGGGCCCCGGCCGGCCCTGGGGCCTGCCGTCACGCTCCCGCCGTCCGGCCGGGACCTGCCGGCGGACGCCGGACCGAACGGCACCGGGCAGCCGCGGTCGGTCCGTACCGCCGGGGTCTACGGAGCGGTCATTGAAGTGTGAACGTCACGTCCGAATGCCGCCGGAACCGCAGGGCGTCGCGGTCTTGGATCGAGTGTGTCCAAGACCGGAACAAGGAGTTCTACGGAGATGACGATGAACGGTGCGACGGTGCTCGCCGGCAAGGTGGCGCTGGTGACCGGCGGCAGCCGGGGGATCGGGGCAGCGGTCGCGCTGCGGCTGGCCGCGGACGGCGCGGACGTGGCGCTGACCTACCAGGGCTCGGCCGCCTTGGCCGAGGAGGTGGCCGCCGAGATCACCGCGATGGGGCGGACCGGCCGGGCCGTCCGTGCGGACAGCGCCGACCCTGCGGCGGTACGCGGCGCGGTAACGGAGGTCGCCGAGCGGTACGGGCGGCTGGACATCCTGGTGAACAACGCGGGTGTCGGTGCCGTCGGGCCGATCGAGGCGGCGGCGTGCGACCAGATCGACCGGGTGCTGGCGGTGAACGTTCGCGCGCCCTACCTCTACGCTCAGGCGGCAGTGGAGCACCTGACCGAGGGCGGACGGATCGTGAGCATCGGCAGCTGCGTCGCCCAGCGCGTGGCCTTCCCCGGAAGTGTGCTCTACGCGACCAGCAAGGCCGCGCTGATCGGCTTCACCAAGGGCATGGCCCGGGAGCTCGGCCCGCGCGGGGTCACCGTCAACCTGGTCCACCCGGGCCCGATCGACACCGACATGAACCCGGGCGACGGCGATTCCGCCGACCTCCAGCGCGGCCTCACCGCGCTCGGCCGCTACGGCACGGCGGCGGAGGTCGCGGACGCTGTCTCGTACCTGGTCGGCGAGAGCGCCCGATACGTCACGGGCGCGGAACTGGCGGTGGACGGGGGCTTCGCGGCCTGAGCCGGCGCGGTCTGACGCAGGCCAGGTGGATCTTGGCGCTCGGTCCGGCACGGCATCGGCCGAGGGCATGACCACCCGCTCACGAACGACCGGGACCAGGGCGGGACCGAGTGGGGCGGCAGGCCCTACGGCCCGTCCTGGTCGTGCCAGAGGGTGACGGTGAGAGCAAACGTCGCCCGCGACGCCCCGTCCTTCCCGCCGCCGGCCGCTTCCGTGCCCCCGGCCGTGTCCCCGCTCCAGGTAACGCCCTTGACCAGCACGGCGGTGGCCACCACCGCCAGCACCCCGCCGAGCGCCGAGGCGGTCACCACCGCGCGGCGGCGGCCCCGGGCCGGCGGTACGTCCGGCGGGTACCCCGGGGGCGCACCCCCGTCACCCGCAGCGCCCGCCGTCGGCCGGCGCGGGCTCCTCCGGCACCGCGAACTCGCACCACAGCGCCTTGCCCGCACCGCGCGGCTCCGCGCCCCAGTCGTCCGACAGCGCCTCGACCAGCAGCAGCCCGCGCCCGGACGTCGCGGTCTCGCCCGGGTGGCGCTTCCGCGGCCACTGGCTGGAGCGGTCCTCGACCTCCAGCCGGATGCGGCGGGGTTCGCCGGGCACCAGCTCCATGCACACCAGGGCGCCGCTCTCGGTGTGCGTCAGCGCGTTGGCGATCAGCTCCGACGCGGCGACCTCGACGTTGTGCGCGACCTCCCCGGCCCGCCACTGGTCCATGGTGCGGCGCAGCGCCGAGCGGACCGCGGCCGTCCCCGACGGGTCGGCCTGGTGGATGTGCATGCGCAGCCGCGGCGTGGTGGCGACGCCCGGCCCGCTGCGGCGGCGGAGCAGCAGCAGCGCCATGTCGTCCTCCGGGCCCGGCTCGCTCCACAGCTGGGCGGAGAGCCTGTCGGCCAGCTCCTCCAGGTCGTCGGGGCCGGCGCGTACCGCGTCCGACAGCGCCTCGATCCCCGCCGAGATGTCGCTCCCCGGCTGCTCCACCAGGCCGTCGGTGCACAGCAGCAGCGTCGAGCCGGGCTCCAGGAACAGCAGGGTCTCGGGGAAGTGGTCGTGGCCGAACGCGGTGGCCAGGCCCAGCGGCAGACCGCCGCGGACCTCCGGCCAGTCGATGTGCCGGGACCCGTCGCTGACCAGCGGCCCCAGATGGCCGGCGCGGGCCACGTGCAGTGCCCCGGACTCCAGGTCCGCCTGGACGTACGTACAGGTCGCGAAGCGGTCGGTCTCCAGCTCGTTCAGGAACCGCGAGGCCCGCACCAGCACGGTCTCCGGGGCGTGGCCCTCGCTGGCGTAGGCCCGCAGCGCGATCCGCAGCTGGCCCATCACGGCGGCGGCGTGGGTGTCGTGGCCCGCCACGTCCCCCACCACCAGGCCGGTCAGCCCCTGAGGCAGCGGGATCACGTCGTACCAGTCGCCGCCGATGTCCCGCCCCTCGCTCGCCGGGTGGTAGCGCACGGTCACATCGGCCCCGGGAATGGCGGGCACGTGGCGCGGCAGCATCGTCGCCTGGAGACCGGTCGCGAACTCGCGTTCCTGGTCGTAGAGGGTCGCCCGCTGGATCGACTGCGCCACCACACCGGCCAGGGCGAGCGCGAGATTGCGTGCCTCGGCGGACTGCGCCGACGGTTCGGAGTTGAACAGGCCCAGCGCGCCGATGACCTGGCCCTGGGCCTCCAGCGGCAGGAACGACGCGCTGCCCGCCGGCAGGGTGCCGCCGTACGGGCCGAGCCGGGGGAAGCGGGCCATCATCTCGCCCTGGGTGCGCAGGAACGTCGGCCGCCGTGACAGCACCGTGTACGAGAGCGGCAGGGTCTCGTCCAGCCGCGAACGCCGCATTTCCTCGGGGACCTCGCCCGTCAGCCCGGTCGCCGCGATGATCTCGAAGCGGCCGCCCTCGACCATTCCCAGGATCAGCGCGTCCGCGCCGAACCGCCGTGCCCCGTCCGGCCCGGTGAGCACCCGTGTCACGTCCTTGACCGACAGGGCGCGGGCCAGCGCCGCGGTGGTGCGCTGCACCGTCACCGTCTGCCGCTGCCGCTCCTCGTGGAGCGAGCGCAGCGCCGCCGAGTCCGCCAGCTCGCCCGACGCCTCCCGGACGACGCCGACCACCCGGTACGGGACGCCGTTCGCGTCGTGCAGGATGCGGCCCTGGGAGTGCGTCCAGCGCAGCGACCCGTCGTGACGCCGGAGGCGGAAGTACGCCCCGTAGTGGGAGGCACCTTCCTGGAACGCCCGGGTGACGGCGCTGTCCAGCCGGTCGCTCTCCTCGGTCGGCATCCGCGCGGCCAGCGACAGCGCGACGCCGTTCCACTCGCCGGGACGCAGGTCGAGGACGTCCATGGCGCCGTCGTCGAACTCCATCATCCCGGTGACGAGGTCCCAGTCGAAGGTCCCCATCTGGTTCAGGGTGAGGCGGCGGCGCAGGCCGATCGGTTCGTGGCGCCGTCCGGACGCGGGCGCGCCGGGGGCGTCGTGCTGCTCGTGCGGCGGCTCGTCCCGGTGCGTCATGGCGCGTCCCGCCGCCGTACGGCCGCCGCGGACGACGGGCGGCGGGGGAGCGGCCTCCCGGGCGGCACCGGGGCGAACGGGCCCCGTGTCCTCGGTCGCGGGCCGGTGGCCGGGGCCGAAATCCATCGGAACGCGGCCATGCGCACACCCTAAGACGGCCGCGCACACCCCGCATTCCCGCTCGAACCGGACACTGCCGCGTCCCCGGGGGACGCGGGCATCCGCTCACCGGGGAGCGCCGCGCGGCCCGTCCCGGAGGAGGACTCAGCGGGCGCGGCGGCGGACGAGACGGCGCAGCGTCCGGCCGCAGTGCCGCGCGTACCAGCGCTGCATCACCGGCACCAGCGGCCCCGCCGCCCGGGTGAACACGGTCGCGGGGCGGCTGAACGCGGTGACGGTCAGCCACACCGAACCGTCCTCGCGCGCCTCGACCCAGAACGCCTCCTCCCCGCACTCCGGATGGCCCGCCCGCGTGCCGTACGCGAAACCGGCGCGGTCCTCCTCGTCGACGGCCCACACCACCCGGCACGGCGCGCGCAGCAGCAGCGGACCGGCGCCCACCCGCACCTCGACCCCCACACCCGGCGCGGCGCGCCCCGCCTCCGCCCGTATCCCGACGCCCGCGGCCCGGTGCATCCCGAACGTGAGCACCGCCTCACCCGCCGCCGCCAGCGCCGCCCGCCCCCGGCCGACGGGCACGGACACCCGCAGATGGTGGTAGCCGGGCGGCAGCGGAGAGCGCCGGGTGGCGCCCCGCTCCGGGTAGGTCAGATCGTCCGCGGGGGCGTGCGGGGCGCTCATCGGGCGGTTCCTCCGGGGTGCTGCGGCGTACGGGACGGCGCGGGGCCGGCTCAAGGATGCCCCGCCCGGGGCCGCCGTGCCCGCCCGGGGCGGGTGCGCGGAGCCCGGAGGGAGCGGGGGCCTGTCGAGCGGGACGCCGGTACGAGATATCTTGATGTCGAGCAATGTTGCAGACGTGGAGCGGAGCACCGGTGACAGACTCGACCATCATCTACACCCACACCGACGAGGCCCCGGCCCTGGCGACGTATTCGTTCCTGCCTGTGGTCCAGGCGTACGCGTCCAAGGCCGGCGTCCGTGTGGAGACCCGTGACATCTCCCTGGCCGGGCGCATCATCGCGAGCTTCCCCGAGCGTCTGGAGGAGAGCCAGCGCATCGACGACGCCCTCGCCGAGCTCGGCCGGCTGGCCAAGACCCCCGGCGCGAACATCATCAAGCTGCCGAACATCTCGGCCTCGATCCCGCAGCTGAAGGCCGCGATCGCCGAGCTCCAGCAGCAGGGCTACGCGCTGCCGGACTACCCGGACGACCCGAAGACCGACGAGGAGCGCGAGACCCGCGCCCGCTACGACAAGATCAAGGGCAGCGCCGTCAACCCGGTCCTGCGCGAGGGCAACTCCGACCGGCGCGCCCCCGCGTCCGTCAAGAACTACGCCAAGACGCACCCGCACCGCATGGGCGCGTGGACCCCGGAGTCGAAGACCAACGTCGCCACCATGGGTGCCGACGACTTCCGCTCCACCGAGAAGTCCGCGGTCCTCGCCGAGGACGGCACGCTGCGCATCGAGCTGGCCGCCGAGGACGGCACCACCACCGTGCTGCGTGAGTCCGTCCCGGTGCTCGCCGGTGAGGTCGTCGACGCGTCGGTGATGCGCGCGGCCGCGCTGCGCGAGTTCCTGGCCGCGCAGGTCGCCCGCGCCAAGGCCGAGGGCGTGCTGTTCTCGGTGCACCTGAAGGCCACGATGATGAAGGTCTCCGACCCGATCATCTTCGGTCACGTGGTGCGCGCCTTCTTCCCGAAGACCTTCGCCGCGTACGGCGAGAAGCTGGCCGCGGCGGGCCTGAGCCCGAACGACGGCCTCGGCGCCATTCTCAACGGCCTGGAGTCCCTGCCCGAGGGCGCGGAGATCAAGGCGTCCTTCGACGCCGAGCTGGCCGACGGCCCGGCCCTGGCCATGGTCGACTCCGACCGCGGCATCACCAACCTGCACGTCCCCAGCGACATCATCGTCGACGCCTCCATGCCGGCCATGATCCGCACCTCCGGCCACATGTGGGGCCCCGACGGCCAGGAGGCCGACACCCTCGCCGTCCTCCCGGACAGCAGCTACTCCGGCGTCTACCAGGCCGTCATCGAGGACTGCCGCGCGCACGGCGCCTTCGACCCCTCGACGATGGGCTCGGTGCCCAACGTCGGCCTGATGGCGCAGAAGGCCGAGGAGTACGGCAGCCACGACAAGACCTTCGAGATCCCCGCCGCCGGCACGGTGCGGGTCGTCGACGGCGCCGGCAACACCGTCCTGGAGCAGGCCGTGGCCGCCGGTGACATCTTCCGGATGTGCCAGGCCAAGGACGCGCCGATCCGCGACTGGGTCAAGCTCGCCGTCACCCGCGCCCGCGCCACCGGCGACCCGGCCGTGTTCTGGCTCGACGAGAACCGCGCCCACGACGCGCAGCTCATCGCGAAGGTCAAGGCGTACCTGCCGGAGCACGACACCGAGGGCCTGCGGATCGAGATCATGTCGCCGGTCGAGGCGACGAAGTTCTCGCTGGAGCGCATCCGCCGCGGCGAGAACACCATCTCCGTCACCGGCAACGTGCTGCGCGACTACCTGACGGACCTCTTCCCGATCCTCGAACTGGGCACCAGCGCCAAGATGCTCTCCGTCGTGCCGCTGATGGCGGGCGGCGGCCTCTTCGAGACCGGCGCCGGCGGCTCCGCCCCCAAGCACGTCCAGCAGCTGGTCAAGGAGAACTACCTGCGCTGGGACAGCCTCGGCGAGTTCTTCGCGCTGGCGGCCAGCTTCGAGCACCTGGCGCAGGCCGCGGGCAACGCCCGTGCCCAGATCCTGGCCGACACCCTCGACCGCGCCACCGCGACCTTCCTCAACGAGGACAAGTCGCCGACCCGCCGCCTCGGTGGCATCGACAACCGCGGCAGCCACTTCTACCTCGCGCTCTACTGGGCGCAGGAGCTGGCGAAGCAGAAGGACGACGCGCAGCTCGCGGAGGCGTTCGGCCCGCTCGCCAAGACCCTGACGGAGCAGGAGGCGAAGATCGTCGACGAGCTGGTCGCGGTCCAGGGCTCCCCGGCCGACCTCGGCGGCTACTACCAGCCCGACACCACCAAGGCGGCGGCGGTCATGCGCCCGTCGGCGACCCTCAACGAGGCCCTCGCCACCCTCGCCTGACACCCCGGCACCACCGGACGGGCGCACCACCGCCCGCCCGCACCCGGTACGCCCCGGACGGCACCCGCCGACCGGGGCGTACCCGTCACCGGGTACGTCCGCTCCTCGGCCGTGCGCTCCTCACGGAACCCGAAACGCGATGGCGGGCGCCGCACGGCCCTCCTAGGCTGACGCCCATGTCTCAGCAGCTCTCCGTCCACCTGGGCGAACACACCCTCTCCTACGTCGACTTCGGCGGCAGCGGCACTCCGCTGGTCGCCCTGCACGGCTCCTTCGGGCGGGGAGCGATCTTCACCCGCCTGGCCCGGGACCTCGCCGGCCTGGCCCGGGTCATCGCACCCGACCAGCGCGGCCACGGCCTGAGCGACCACACGGACGCCTACCGCCGCGAGGACTTCGTCGAGGACGCCGCCCGCTTCCTGCGCGCACTGGACCTGGGCCCCGTCGTCGTCCTCGGCCACTCCCTGGGCGGCACGACGGCCTTCCAACTGGCCGCCCGCCACCCGGAACTGGTCTCGGCGCTCGTCCTTGAGGACGCCGGCCCCGTCATGCGCTGCCCCGAGATCGAGCACCCCGTCCTCAACGTCCGCGGCTGGCCCGCCACCGCCCCCACCAAGCGGGAACTGGGCCGGCGCATCGAGGAGGCCGGCGCCCCCGACAGCACCTACTTCCTGCACAGCGCCGTCCAGGACGGGGACCACTGGCGGTTCCTGTTCGACTGGGACGAGATGATGACGGTCCAGGAGAACGGCGTCGGCGACTGGTGGGCCGACTGGCTGGGATCCACCTGCCCCGCACTCGTCCTGCACGCCGGCCGCAGCACCCTCCTCCCCGCGGACCTGGCCACCGCCATGGCCACCCGCAGACCACACACCGAACTCGTCACCTTCCCGTCGGCCGGCCACTGGATCCACGACGACGACCCGGACGGCATGGCGCGTGCCGTCGGCGACTTCCTCGCCCGGCTCCGGCCGGTCCCGCCGGGAGACACGCGCTCCTGACCAACTTCTGTTCCCCGCAGGCCGGTTGGCCCGTCATGTGCGGGGCTCGGGGGCGTCCCGCGCGGGGCGGTGGTGCGTTACGATCCCGGCCACGACAAACCGTCTCGGACGCGGAGACCGGCGAGGTGGAGCGCCGCGTGCGGCATCCGCGACCGAATGAGAGCACATGGGGCGATGTGGCCGGGTTGAGCAAGGGACAGAAGGTGACCATCGGAGCTGCGGTGATCACGGCGGTCGCCGCCGTCGTCGCGGGCGTCATCCAGTCCGGTGGCGGGGGCAGGGAGACCCACTGCGACACCGCGATCTGCGGGGACAACAACGATCACAACAGCGTTACCGGCGAGCGGGAAGAGCCCCGTAAGCACCAGTGAGGATCTTCATGCGCGTCCGTGCCGTCCGCAGCACCGTCCTGGCGGCGTCCCTGCTGATGTGTCTCCCGCTCGCCGGATGCGGCGACGCCACCACCTGCCACTCGGGAGCCCTGTGCGGGGACCGGAACTCCGGTAACACCGTGGGGAATCCGGCCACCCGGCCGCCTTCCCCCGGCGCCCCCGCCACTCCCTCCCCGGCCTCCCGTCCCGCCTCCGCGAGCACCGCGCCACCCCCGGCACCGCCCGGGGCCGCCCCTCGCACCGAGGCGCCCGCGCCTCCCGCGACCCCGGGGAGACCCGCGCCCGAAGCCGCCTCCGAGGAGTGCGGCGGTGACTGCCCGTGGCGGGAGTGGAGCGCCCTTCCCGGTGTGGAGGTGCGGCCCGGCTGGGTCAAGGAGGGCGACGACCTCTACATGGTGGCCCAGTGGCGGTCACGTTCCGAACGGGTGCTGGACGCCTGGGTCTGGCTGAAGGACGGCGCGGGGGTGAAGGCGCTGTACCCCGCCGATCCGCCGGCCGTCGGCTTCCACCGGATGCGGACCGACGCCCGGGGGTTCACCAAGAGGGTGAAGGTCGAGATCCCCCTCGTACCCGGCCGCCACTACACGGTCTGTGTGTACGTACTGCCGTACCGGCCGAAACAGAGCGGGCCCAACATCGCGAATCCGTCCGTCGACGGGCTCACCCGCACCTTCCTCTACGGATGACCGGCCGGCGGC
>NZ_JCANQV010000209.1:0-10448 GCF_059553635.1 Candidatus Streptomyces philanthi | reverse complement strand
CGCCACCGCCGACGACCGGCTGCGCGGCCTCGCCGCCGCCGGGCTGATCACCGACCCGTCCTCCCCCTGGTACCGCGTCGGCGCCTGCACCGGGCTCCCCGGCTGCGCCAAGTCCCTCGCCGACGTACGGGCGGACGCCGCCGCGGCGCTGGCGGAGGCCGCCCCGCAGGGGGACGCCGGGCACCTGCCCGTCCACTGGTCCGGCTGCGACCGCCGCTGCGGCCACCCGCACGGCACCTGGGTCGACGTCCTCGCCACCGAGGACGGCTACCGGGTGTCCGTCGTGGACGCCGCGCGCCCCGAAGGCCCGCCCGTTCCCGCCGCCACACCGTCGGCGGCGCTCCGGGCCGCGCTGCGCCCGCGGCCCGCGACCGCCCCATGACGCCGCGACACCCCTTTGTCCCCCGCCCCATCCGCACGACCACCACCCCGAGGCCACTGTGACCGCGTACGACTACGAAAAGGACGGGGCGGAGATCTACCGCCGGTCCTTCGCCACCATCCGCGCCGAGGCGGACCTCGGCGCACTGCCCGCCGACGTCAGCCGGGTCGCGGTCCGGATGATCCACGCCTGCGGCATGGTCGACCTCGTACGCGACCTGGCCTTCAGCCCCGAGGTCGTCACCAGCGCGCGGCGAGCGCTGCGCGCCGGCGCGCCGATCCTGTGCGACGCCAACATGGTCGCCAGCGGCGTCACCCGCAAGCGGCTCCCGGCCGGCAACGAGGTGCTGTGCACCCTCGCCGACCCCGCCGTCCCCGACCTCGCCGCCCGGATGGGCACGACCCGCAGCGCCGCCGCCCTGGAACTGTGGCGCGACCGCCTCGACGGCGCCGTGGTCGCGTTCGGCAACGCGCCCACCGCCCTCTTCCGCCTCCTGGAGATGATCGACGAGGGCGCGCCCCGCCCCGCCGCCGTCATCGGCATCCCCGTCGGCTTCATCGGCGCCGCCGAGTCCAAGGACGCGCTGATCGCACACCCGTCGCTGGAGCACCTCGTGGTGCGCGGCCGGCGCGGCGGCAGCGCCATGGCCGCGGCCGCCGTCAACGCCCTGGCGAGCGAGGAAGAGTGAGCGTGAACGAGCAGCAGCGGCCCGGCCGCCTCTACGGCGTGGGCCTCGGCCCCGGCGACCCGTCCCTGATGACCGTACGGGCCGTCCAGGTCATCGCCGAGGCCGACGTGATCGCGTACCACAGCGCCCGGCACGGCCGTTCCATCGCACGGTCCATCGCCGCCGCGCACCTGCGGGCCGACCACATCGAGGAGGCGCTGGTCTACCCGGTCACCACCGAGACCACCGACCACCCCGGGGGCTACCGGGGCGCGCTGGACGCGTTCTACGAGGAGGCCGCCGAACGGCTCGCCGCGCACCTGGACGCCGGACGCACCGTCGCCGTGATCTCCGAGGGCGACCCCCTCTTCTACGGCTCGTACCAGCACATGCACAAGCGGCTCGCCCACCGCTACCCGACCGAGGTCGTCCCCGGCGTCACCTCCCTCAGCGGCGCGGCGGCCCGGCTCGGCAAGCCGCTCGCCGAGGCCGACGAGGTCCTGACGATCCTTCCCGGAACCCTGCCCGAGGAGGAGCTGACGGCCCGGCTCGCCGCCACCGACACCGCCGTCGTCATGAAGCTCGGCCGCACCTTCCCGACCGTCCGCGACGCCCTGGAACGTTCCGGCCGGCTGCCCGAGGCCCGCTATGTCGAACGCGCCACCATGCCGGGGGAACGCACCGGCCTTCTGGCGGAGGTGGACGCGGAGACCGTGCCGTACTTCGCGGTGGCGGTCGTGCCCAGCCGGGTCGCGGAGGCGGGGGCGGGGGAGCCGGCCGGTGACCGGGCTACGACCGGTGACGGGGCGGCGGACGGTGCCGGCGCTGCGGCTGGCGCTGGAGCTACGACCGGTGCCGGCGCTACGGCTGATGACGGCGAGGTCCGGGGGGAGGTCGTGGTCGTCGGGACCGGGCCCGCCGGGCCGCTGTGGCTGACGCCCGAGTCGCGGGGCGCGCTGGCCGCCGCCGAGGACCTGGTCGGCTACGCCACCTACCTGGACCGGGTGCCCGTACGCCCCGGCCAGCGCCGCCACGCCTCCGACAACAAGGTCGAGTCCGAACGCGCCGAACTGGCCCTGGACCTGGCCCGGCGCGGCCGCCGGGTGGCCGTCGTCTCCGGCGGCGACCCCGGCGTGTTCGCCATGGCCACCGCCGTCCTCGAAGTCGCCTCCCAGGACCCCTACCGCTCCGTACCGGTCCGCGTCCTGCCCGGCGTCACCGCCGCCAACGCGGCCGCCGCCCGCGCCGGGGCCCCGCTCGGCCACGACTACGCGGTGGTCTCCCTCTCCGACCGGCTCAAGCCCTGGGAGGTCATCGCGGAACGGCTGCGCGCCGCGGCCGCCGCCGACCTGGTGCTCGCCCTCTACAACCCCGGCTCCCGCAGCCGCACCTGGCAGGTCGGCAAGGCCCGGGAACTCCTCCTGGAGCACCGGGCGCCGGACACCCCGGTCGTCCTCGCCCGCGACGTCGGCGGCCCCGAGGAGTCCGTCCGCACCGTCCCCCTCGCGGAACTCGACCCCGCCCAGGTCGACATGCGCACCCTGCTGCTGATCGGCTCCTCGCAGACGCGGGCGGTACGCCGCGCCGACGGCACCGAGATCGTCTGGACGCCCCGCCGGTACCCCACCGGGCAGGACGACACGCCGTCGGCCTGATCGCACCCGTGCGGTTTCCGCCACGGCCCGCCACGCCCCCGCGGCGCGGCGGGCCGTGGCGCGTTCTGGGCGCTTTGTGGCGCGTTCCGTAGGGTTCGCGGGGACACGTCGAACGGTTGACGGCACGTCCTTTTCTCCGGATCGACCGAACTGTCGGCGCCCGTTCGCCGTTGAGGTGGCACATTGTGCTGTACAGGCTTCCTCCAGAAGCCGGTGCCGACGGCACCGGCGCCGCCGGCGTCCTGCACGACCTCCGTGCTCCGGCGGGGTGGGTCCCTGCCACAACGGCACCGAAGAGACGAAGTCGGAGAACCATGACCAGGGTTCACTCATGAGCCCCCGCGCGAGGCGACGCCGGGGCCCGGCCACCCCCTGCCCGATGTGCGGCGGCACCGACCTCCTGTGGGAGGACGAAGGCGTCTACGGAGGCGGCGAACTGCTCTGGTGGTGCGCCGACTGCCTGCACCAATGGCACGCGAGCGACTACGCGACACCACCGTCCCTCCCGTCCCCGGGTCTTCTGCCACCGCCGCGGCATCAGGAGGTGCCGCGGTGGCCGGGGGCGGGGGCCGGGGCTGGTCCTGGCGCCGGGGGCGAGGCTGGTCTCGGCGCCGGGCCTGAGGCGCCTCGGGCGGGGGCGGCGGGGTCCGGGCCTGTGGGACCAGGGGGCACGGGGCTGGGTGCTACGGGGCCGGGAGCTGAGGCCGGGTTCGGGCTCGGGCCGGGGCCGGGTGGCGAGGCGGTGCGTGTCCCCGGGGCTGATGGTGCGGCCGGGCGTGTCCCAGGGCCTGCTCCTTCTCTGGAGGCGGTACGACCACCGGCTCTGGAGCCGGGGCCGGTGTCTGGGCCGGGGACGGTGGCCGTTCCGCACGGGACGGCAGGAGCGGAGCCGGTGCCTGTACCGAGGGCAACGCCCGTACCGGGGGCAACGCCCGTTCCGGAGCCGGTGACCGTGCCCAAGAGCCGGTCCGTTCCGGAACCGGAGTCCACACCCCGCCCGGAGCCGATGGCCGGGCCCCGCCCGGAGTCAATGGCCGAGGCCCGCCCGGTGCCGACGGCTGCGCCCCGTCCGGAGCCCCTCCCAAGGCCGACATCCTCGTCATGGCCCGAGCCAACGCCTGGGGCCCGTCCAGAACCGACGTCAGCTTCCGTCCCGGGGCCGACACCCGCCTCCCCTCCGGGGCCGCCACCGGCACTTCACCCGGAGCCCACCCCCGCGCCCCGCCCCGCCCCGACGCCCTCGTCATGGCCGGAGCCGACGCCCCTGCGCGCCACCCGGACGACGCCACCGCCGCCCTCGGGGCCGCCCCTCGCGTCCGTACCCGCCCCGTCGCAGGAACCGGCGCCCGCGCCCGCGCCACCCACGACATCGCAGGAACCGGCCTCCACACCCGCGCCCCCACCGACGTCCCGGCCCCCGGCATCCGTTGCCATGGCCCCGCCGGCCCCAAGAACCCCGGCGCCCGCGCCCGCCCCGCCGGCGCAGGGCCCCGCGTCCGTGCCCCCGCCACCGATCGCACCCCCGCGCATCTCACAGGAGCAGACGCCCGCCCCGGCCCCTGCTCCCCCCTCGGAACGCCCCCCGGTCCCCGCGGAGTTCCCGCCCGCCCCCGTGGCGGAGCCCCCCGCACCGCACGGGGCCACGACGAGTACCGGGCCAACACCCGCACCACCGTCCCCGCAGCAACCACCCGCGGGCGGCGGCACCGTCGCCGAGCGGGTGATGCACGCCGCCGGTCTCGTCCCGCTCGTACCGTGTCCGGGCGCATACGACCCCTGGCCCTGCCGCTGCACCCAGTGCGGCCGCCAGGTGAGCCCCACCTACCGCCAGGTCCGCGACGAGTCCGCCACCTGCCCCTGCCGCACCCCCCGACGCCGCCGCCTCCCCCGAGGACGCTGACCCCATCACCCGGACGACCACAGCGGCACCCGCGCCCTGAAAACGCGGGTGCCGTCGTGGTTCGCGGAACTCGTTCGCCGCCGTGGTGAATTCCCCGGCACACCAAAAGTTCACATTCCGCACGCCGTAGCGATTCCTGGGGCGGCGGAAATGGGGGGATGTGGGGCCGGGCGGTCGAATCCGGGGGCCGGAATTTCGTTCGAGGGTGTGTGGCGTCTTTGTTCTTGTCGGGGCGGTGGCGTCAACGGGGTTCCGAAAGGCGGGTTGCGGGCGCAACTCCGAGGTGCCGGAGGGAGTTTGACAGCGCGGTCCAGACTCGACCCCAGGAGAGGAATGGGAATGGTGGCAGAGCGTGGTTCGGCGATCGGGCGGATCAAGGAGGCCGAGGCGGCGCGGGACGAGCTGCACAGTGCGCTGCAAGGGGTGGGGGTGACCCTTCCGACGCTGATCCTGGACGCGACGTCGCTGGCCGGGGAGTTCCCGAACCCGCTTGTCGATCTCGGACGGTGCACGCCGGAGGTCGCGCGGCGGCTCGCGGACGTGCTGCGGAAGTGCCCGACATGAGCGGGGAGATCACGAAATCCGGGACGGCGCGGGAACCGCGGCCCGACACCCGCGACGAGAAAGTCGCACAGCGCCGCGAGGAATTACACGAAAGAGTCCGGGAAGCGAATCGCCTCAGCGGGAAATGGCCTCGGTGACGCGGGGTCCGAATCCCGGAATTTTCCGGCCGGTCGGTCGGAACTATTCCGGCCGTCCGGTCGGAAATGCGGAGGGCGGGCGGACGGTCAGCGCAGCCGCTCGCGCAGCCAGTCCAGCGCCCCGTCCGGGTCGTCGGCCACCGGTATCCCCTCGGGGACCGGTGGCCGGCGGACGATCACCACAGGGATGCCCGCCTCGCGGGCGGCGGCCAGCTTCGGGGCGGTGGCGGCTGCCCCGCTGTCCTTGGTGACCAGCACGTCGATGCCGTGCTCGCGCAGCAGCGCGCGCTCCCCGTCGAGGGTGAAGGGTCCGCGGTCGAGGAGGACGCGCATCCGGGGCGGGTGCGGGGGCTCGGGCGCGTCGACGGAGCGCATGAGGAACCAGAGGTCCGTGAGGTGGGCGAAGTGGGCCAGGCCCATCCGCCCGGTGGTGAGGAAGACCCGTCGGCCCAGGTCGGGGAGGGCATCGGCGACCTCCTCCAGGGAGGCGGCCGGATGCCAGAGGTCGCCCGGACCCGGTACCCACCCGGGGCGGCGCAGGGCCAGCAGGGGAACATGGGCACAGGCGGCCGCCTGTGCCGCGTGGAAACTGATCGTGCCGGCGAAAGGATGAGTGGCGTCGATGAGCGCGTCCACCGCGTGCTCGCGCAGCCAGTGGGCCAGTCCCTCCGGGCCGCCGAACCCCCCGATACGTACCTCGCCCTCCGGGAGCCGGGGCGCGGCCACCCGGCCCGCGAGCGACGAGGTGACCCGTACGGCGGGCGCGTGCGCCGCCAGCGCCCGGGCCAGCCGGCGGGCCTCCGTGGTGCCGCCGAGGATCAGTACGTGCGGCACGGTGCGGGCGGTGTCGTTCATGGGGCGGGGTTTCCTCCGTGGGTGAAGCGCAAACGAAGGCTACGGGAGGGCGCGGCGCGCAGCTCGCGCACACCGGCCTGCGGCCCGGCTGGACGACGGGCGCCTGTGCGACGGCGGCGAGCACGGCCGCGTACACGGCGCTGCTGGGCGGCGATTTCCCCGACCCCGTGACGATCAGGCTGCCCAAGGGCCACACGCCGTCCTTCGCACTCGCGGTGGAGGAGATGCCCGAGGGGCGGACGAGCGCCATGGCGGGCGTGGTGAAGGACGCCGGTGACGACCCGGACGTGACGCACGGTGCGCTGGTCCGGGCCCGGGTGCGGGAGCTGCCCGCCGGGTCGGGCGTGGTGTTCCGGGCGGGGCCCGGGGTGGGGACCGTCACCCGGCCGGGGCTTCCGCTCGACGTCGGGGAGCCCGCGATCAATCCCGTACCGCGTCAGCTGATCCGCGGGCACCTGGACGAGGTCGCGGCCCGGTACGGCAGGCCGGCGGCGGACGTGGAGGTGGTGGTCTCCGTCGACGACGGCGAGGAGATCGCCCGCAGCACCTGGAACCCCCGGCTGGGCATCCTGGGCGGTCTGTCGATCCTGGGCACCACCGGGGTCGTCGTCCCGTACTCCTGCTCCGCCTGGATCGACTCGATCCGGCGCGGGGTGGATGTGGCGCGTGCGGCGGGACGGCGGCATGTGGCCGGGTGCACGGGGTCGACGTCGGAGAAGACCGTCGTCTCCCTGTACGGCCTGCCCGAGGACGCGCTGCTGGACATGGGGGACTTCGCGGGCGCGGTCCTCAAGTACGTCCGGCGGCACCCGGTGGAGCGGCTGACCGTCTGCGGCGGCTTCGCCAAGCTGTCCAAACTGGCCGCCGGGCACCTCGACCTGCACTCGGCGCGCTCCCAGGTGGACAAGGGCTTCCTGGCGGAGCTGGCCCGGCACGGCGGCGCGGACACCCCCCTGGCCGACGCCGTCGCCGCGGCCAACACGGGCCTCGCCGCCCTCCAGCTGTGCACGGCGGCCGGTGTCCCCCTGGGCGACCTGGTGGCGGCCGCGGCCCGCGACGAGGCCCTGGCCGTCCTGCGCGGGGCACCGGTCACGGTGGACGTGGTGTGCGTCGACCGGGCGGGAGCGGTCGTCGGCCGGGCGGAACCGAAGGGGCCCGGCGGGCGGTAGGGGCCGGGGAGCGGTTGGGGCGCTTGCGGCGCGGGGCGGAACGTACGGTGTCCGGCGCGTCCGGTCGCCGGGGGAGCCGCCCGCTCCTGGTTCTGCCGTCGAACCCCCGTCGTCTCCCCGCCCGGAGGACGGGCCTCGCGGTGTCCGCCGCGTGCGATCTCACGGCGGCGGGGCGTACGGGGACGGCCCGGCAACACGGTGAACGTGCGTACAGCGCGCCGCGAGGCGGCCGACAGCGTGACGGCAGGCCCTACGCGCCCTCCACCTCCTCCGCCCTCTCCCGCAACACCCGGTCCGTGAACGCGTCCAGTGGGTAGAACAGTTCGATCGCCAGCTCCGAGAGGGTCACGTCGGCCGGGGCGCCGAAGGTGGCCATGGTGCTGAAGAGGGACAGTTCGCCGTGGGGGGTGCGAAGGCGCAGGGGGACCTGGAAGGGGCCGGTGGCCGCTGCCGGATGGTCGGGGGCCGGTGGCGGTGGTGTGGCGGGTGCGGGGTAGCGGCGTATCTCGTCGTGGAGGGCGCGCAGGGCCGCGTCGCCGGTGGCGGTGACCTGGCGGCCGAGGCGTTCGAGGAAGTGGGCGCGGATCTCGTCGAGGTTGGCCAGGCGGGAGGCGAGGCCCTCGGGATGGAGGGTGAGCCGGAAGACGTTGGGGCGTGGCTCCAGCAGATGGGGCGGGACGCCGTCCATGAGGACGGAGAGGGCGCGGTTGCCGGTGAGGGCGTTCCAGTGGCGGTCGACGACGACGGCGGGGTACGGCTCGTGCGTCGTCAGCATCATGTCGAGCGCGGCCCGGACGGAGGCCAGGCCCGCGTCGTCGAGGCTGCTCTCCCGGTAGGCGGGCGCGTAGCCGGCGGCCAGCAGGAGGGTGTTGCGTTCGCGGAGCGGGACGTCGAGGGCGGCGGCCAGGCGCAGCAGCATCGCACGGCTGGGGTGGGCGCGGCCGGTCTCGACGCAGGAGAGGTGGCGTGCGGAGGTGTCCGCGGCGAGGGCGAGGGCGAGTTGGCTGAGCCGACGCCGCTGCCGCCACTCACGCAACAGGGGTCCCACCCGGGACGGGCGTTCCGCATCCATGGCAGGGACCTCATCACAGGTACCGGACCGCGGTCCATGACCTCAGAGGTCATTGAGTCCATGACACGGGCGGTGCCACCGTTGCCCCGACCCGGGCCGGTACCGATGCCGGCCCGCCTACCGGGGAGGCCCGTATGAGCACTCCGACGCGCACGTCCGCCCTGCCCGCCGGCCGGACCGGCGCGCCCGGCCTGCTGCGCACCAGCCTGCGGACGGACGCCTGGGCCTCCGGCGCCTTCGGCGTCCTCCTGCTCGCCGGCAACGGCCTGCTGGCCGGACCGCTCGGCATGCCCCCCTCCTGGTCCGTCCCGTTCGGGATCGCGCTGCTGGGCGGGGCCGCCGCGCTGGGACTCATCGCCGGGTATCCGGTGATCCCGTCCCGTCTCGCCCGCACGGTCGTCGCCGGCAACGCGCTGTCCGCCGTGGCGATGGCGGTGCTGGCGTTCTCGGGCGTCATGCCGCTCACCGGGGCGGGCATCGCCTTCCTGCTGTTCGGGGCGGTGGTGGTGGCCGTCTTCTGCGAGCTGGAGTTCATGGGGCTGCGAAGGTCCCAGGCGGCGGGGACGGTGGTCTGAGGCGCGCGCCCCGCCCCTCACTCCGGCGCGTGCGCCCCGTCCGTCCCCGGTGCGCCGCAGGTGTGCGGGCGCGCGCGGTCCGGTGAGTAGAGGTGGCTGTCGCGGAACTGCTCGGCGCCCAGGGTGCGGCCGACGAGGATGACGGCGGTACGGACGATGCCCGCGGCCTTCGTCTGCTCCGCGATGTCGGCGAGGGTGCCGCGCAGGACCGTCTCGTCCGGCCGGGAGGCCATCGCGACGACGGCGGCGGGGCAGTCGGCCCCGTAGTGCGGCAGGAGTTCGGCGACGACCCGGTCGACGTACATCGCGGCCAGGTGCAGGACCAGCAGCGCGCCGCTGCGCCCGAGGGTGGCGAGGTCCTCGCCCTCGGGCATCGGGGTGGCGCGCTGCGCGACGCGGGTGAGGACGACGGTCTGCCCGACGGTCGGGACGGTCAGCTCGCGCTTGAGGGCGGCCGCCGCCGCGGCGAACGCGGGGACGCCGGGGACGACCTCGTACGGCACGCCCGCCGCGTCCAGCCGGCGCATCTGCTCGGCGACCGCGCTGAAGACGGACGGGTCGCCGGAGTGCAGCCGGGCGACGTCGTGGCCCTCCTCGTGGGCGCGGACCATCTCGGCGGTGATCGCGTCCAGGTCCAGTTGGGCGGTGTCGACGAGACGGGCCCCGGGCGGGCATTCGGCGAGCAGTTCGCGCGGCACCAGGCTGCCCGCGTAGAGGCAGACGCCGCAGGCGGCCAGGGTCCGGGCGCCGCGCAGGGTGATCAGGTCGGCGGCGCCGGGACCCGCGCCGATGAAGTGGACGGTCATGCTCGTGGGGCTCCTGGGTGGGATGTGGGGGAGGAAGGGGTCAGGGCTTGACGGCCGACCACTGGGTGACCGGCATCGCCTGGCGCCACCCGGTGAAACCGCCGACCGGGGCGGCGTGCGCCACCGCCAGGCGGACGAGTTCGCCGCCGTGCCGCCGGTAGCGGTCGGCGAGGAGCGCCTCGGACTCCAGGGTGACGGTGTTGGCGACGATCCGGCCGCCCGGGGGCAGCGCCTCCCAGCACGCGTCGAGCAGGCCGGGCGCGGTCAGCCCGCCACCGATGAACACCGCGTCCGGCACCGGCAGATCCGCCAGCGCCCCGGGCGCGGCCCCGTGGACGACGCGCAGCGACGGGACGCCGAGGGTGTCCGCGTTGCGGCCGATCCGCGCGGCCCGCTCCGCGTCGCGCTCCACGGTGACGGCACGGCAGGTGTGGTGCGTACGGAGCCATTCGATCGCGATGGAACCGGAGCCGCCGCCGATGTCCCACAGGAGTTCACCGGGCGCCGGGGCCAGGGCCGCGAGGGTGGCGGCGCGGACATGCCGCTTGGTGAGCTGCCCGTCGTGCTCGTACGCGGTGTCCGGCAGGCCGGGGACGGCCGCCAGCCGCGGCGCGCCGGGCTCGCGGGCGCAGTCCAGGGCGATGACGTTGAGCGGGTCGCCGGGCG
>NZ_JCANQV010000208.1:0-10514 GCF_059553635.1 Candidatus Streptomyces philanthi | reverse complement strand
CGGGACGGAGCAGGCCGGCGGCGACGGCGCGGGCGCGTTCGGACCAGGGCGCGGGCCGCAGCGCCTCGGGGTCGACGCGGACCACGACGCGGTGGCCGTGGGCGTAGCTCTCGGTGCCGTCGGCGGAGCAGAGGCGGAAGCCGTAGGTGAGGCCGGTACGGCCGAGGCGTTCGATCCAGAGGTGGACGGCGTAGCGTCCGGGGCGGGTGATGGGGCGGTCGTAGGAGATCCGCATCTCCTTGATGACGTTGCACATGTCGCCGGCGGCGGCCCAGTCGCCGTCGAAGCCGAAGCCGTGGCCGAACCAGTAGTCGGCCCAGGCACGCTCGGACAGTACGGGGTACCGCGAGTTGTGGAGCATGCCGAGGGCGTCGAGGTCGTCGAAGTGGACGGTGACGGGTACCAGCTCGCCGTACGGGACGGCACTGGCGGCGTGGAAGGGTTCGACGCTCACAGAGAAAACTCCTGACACTGGTGGGACGGATGGTGCCGCCACTACGGGATCGAGCCATCGTAAGCGGCTGCTTAGAATGCTTTGGCCCCGGACCGGGGCCACGGCAGACCGCTCCCCCGTCGCGCGGCCCTCGTGAGGGCGTCCCCCTCCGGCCGCCACGGACCGGGAGGAAGCGGATGTACACCGCACTAACATTGCCCGGTCATCACCGTGCGAAGAAGTGGAGCAGTCATGGGTCTCGGTGTGCGCTGGACCGTGCACGGCGACGGGCGCACCCCCGCCCCGGGCGCCGTCGTCAGACCGGACGAGCGGCTGTCGTGGCCGCGCACCGCCGGGCTGGGCGCACAGCACGTGGTGGCCATGTTCGGCGCGAGTTTCGTCGCGCCGGTCCTCATGGGCCTGGACCCCAACCTCGCGATCATGATGTCCGGCGTCGCGACGATGATCTTCCTGCTGGCCACCCGCGGCCGGGTCCCCTCCTACCTGGGCTGCTCGCTCTCCTTCGTCGGGGTGGCGGCCGTCATCCGGGCCCAGGGCGGCACCAGTGCCACGGTGACGGGCGCGGTGCTGGTGGTCGGCGCGGTGCTCTTCCTCATCGGTCTCGCGGTGCAGCGGTTCGGGGCGCGGATCATCCACGCCGCGATGCCGCCGGTGGTCACCGGCGCCGTGGTGATGCTGATCGGCTTCAACCTGGCGCCGGTGACGGCCGCGACGTACTGGCCGCAGGACCAGTGGACGGCGCTGCTGACCATGCTGCTGACCGGGCTGGCCGTGGTCTGCCTGCGCGGTTTCTGGTCGCGTATCGCGATCTTCCTGGGGCTGGTCTTCGGCTACGTGGTCTCCTGGGTCTTCGACCGCCTCTTCGGCATGATCCACTCCGCGAACGGGGCCGGGCAGGTCGTCGACCACTGGCGTCTGGACCTCTCCGGCGTCGCCAAGGCCGACTGGATCGGCCTGCCGCACCTGCACGGCCCCGCCTTCCAGTGGTCGGCGGTCCTGGTCGCGCTGCCCGTCGTGATCGCACTGGTCGCGGAGAACGCCGGGCACGTCAAGGCGGTCGGCGAGATGACCGGTGACCCGCTGGACGACAAGCTCGGCACGGCGATCTCCGCGGACGGCGCCGCCTCCGTCCTGTCCACCGCGCTGGGCGGCCCCCCGAACACCACCTACTCCGAGAACATCGGCGTGATGGCCGCGACCCGGGTCTACTCCACCGCGGCCTACTGGGCGGCCGCCTGCTTCGCGCTCCTCTTCGGGCTGTGCCCCAAGTTCGGCGCCGTGGTCGCCGCGATCCCCGGCGGCGTGCTCGGCGGGATCACCGTCATCCTCTACGGCATGATCGGCCTGCTGGGCGCCCAGATCTGGGTGCACAACAAGGTGGACCTGCGCAATCCGCTGAACCTGGTGCCGGTCGCCGCGGGCATCATCATCGGCATCGGCGGCGTCAGCCTGAAGATCAGCACCCACTTCGAGCTCGGCGGGATCGCGCTCGGCACGATCGTCGTCCTCTCCGGCTACCACGTGCTGCGCGCGTTCGCCCCGGCCCATCTCAAGGAGCAGCCGCCGCTGCTGGACGAGGGCACCTCGGCCTACGACGACACGGACGGCGGAGCGCCGCACGGCGGGGCGGCACCGCGCGAGGGCGGCAGGGCGTAGGGCGGCACGGCACCACCGCGGCCGGGCGCCTCCCGGCCGCGGTCCCCCGTCCGGCCCCCTCAGCCGAATTTCTTCACCGCCTCGTAATACGTCCACGCCAGCGCTTTGCAGGCGCTCTTCTTCTTGCCCGAGTACCGCAGGCACACCCGTCGCAGATCCGCGTACAGAGCGGAGTCCACGCGCGGTTTGTTGGCCTTGAAGGCGTGTGCCGCCCGGTAGTTCCGGTAACCGAAGTCATGCCGCGCACAGGCGGTGCGGAAGGGGAATCGCAGCGGATTGTCCGGAGCGTGCGAGCAGTAGTCCGTGGACCAGTCGAAAGCGTACGCGGCATATTTCGCGCGGTTTCCCCGGGCGGCGGCCCACTGGGCGTAACTGGCCGCGCTGGTCTGCGTCCAGGCCGCCAGTACCCGGGGCTTGTCGGCGGGCACGGCCCGCGCGGGGACCGCCGTGGTCAGCAGCGTGCCGAGGGCCAGGGCGGGAGCGGTGAGGGCGGCGGCGAGTCTGCGGGGCATGCTGCAACCTCCGGAATTCTGCGCCGCGTCGCGCGGGCGCTTCCTGGGACGCCGAATGTGCGGGATTCTCCGGGTGCGTCGCCCTCTTCTCCGCCGGCCGGAAAACCGTGGGAGGGCGCGCCGGTTATTACCCCGTTCCGGCGGGCGCCACACCGGGCCGTGCCGCTCGTTCCCGTAATGTCATCCCGGTCATATGACGGTGGTTCAGCACACCCGTGTCCGGGGCCCGTCGGGCGGTAAAGGACGCCGGCCCCGGAAGGCACGGGAGATGCCTTCCGGGGCCGGCGTGATGGGGGGCCGTTCCTCAGTCCTCGGGCAGTTCCACCGGTGCGAGGGTGTCGAAGACGTCGCCCGGTCCGGGGTTGGTGGGGTCGGTGGTGCCGCCGAAGTGGCGCATCACGCCCCACACCGCGTTCAGCGCCGTCTGCACGGCGCCCTCGGCCCAGCCCGCCGTCCAGGAGATGTCGTCGCCGGCGAGGAAGATGCCGCGCTTGTCCTCGGGCAGCCGGTCCTGCACGAAGTGGGTGAACAGGCGCCGCTGGTAGCGGTAGTGGCCGGGCAGGTTCGCCTTGAAGGCGCCCATGAAGTAGGGCTCGTTCTCCCAGGAGACGGTGACCGGGTTGCCGATGATGTGCTTCCTGATGTCGACGCCGGGATAGATCTCCGCGAGGGAGGTGAGCATGACCTCCATCCGTTCCCGCGCGTCGAGCGGGAGCCATTTGAGGCTGTCGTCGCACCAGGTGTAGGAGAGGCAGATGACGGCGGGGCGGTCCGGTCCGTCGTCGAGCAGATAGGTGCCGCGGGTCATCCGGTCCGTCAGGGTCATGCTCATGACGTCCCGTCCGGTCCGCTCGTCCTTGTCCCGCCAGAACGGCCGGTCGACGGGGACGAACAGCTTGCTGGACTCCATGTAGTGGGTGCGCTCGATCGCGGTCCAGTGGTCGATGGGGAACAGCGCCTCGTCACACGCGATCTTCGACAGCAGCATCCAGGACTGCGCGGTGAACACCACCGCGTCGTAGGTGCGGATGTCCCCGGCCGCGTCGGTGACGGTGACCCGGTTGCCCGCGGTGCGGTGCAGCCGGGTGACGGCCGGCCGGGGCACGCCGTCGTGCAGCGAGGACAGCGAGGTGCCCGGCGCCCAGTGCACGAGCTTGCCCGGCTCCCGCTCCCACAGGCGCAGCGGCAGCTGCTGGCTGCCGCCGACGATGCCGCGGTGGTGGTCGTCGGCCTCGGTGTAGACCACCCGCAGGATCTCCAGGATGGAGTTGGGGAAGTCGGTGTCCCAGCCGCCGGTGCCGAAGCCGACCTGCCCGAAGATCTCGCGGTGCCGGAACGAGGAGAACGCCCGCGAGTCGCACAGGAAGCCGTAGAAGGTCTGGTTGTCGAGCTTCTCGACGAGGCGGGACCAGATCTCCCGGATGCGGGGGACGTCGCGCTCGCGGATCGCCCGGTTCATCGCGGAGAAGTCCGCGCCCTCCTCCAGGCACGCGTTCCAGGCGTCCATGACCTGGCGGTAGACCTCGGGCAGGTCGTCCACCGTACGGGCGTAGTGCGACTCGCCCTTGAGGTCGACGACGGTCGAGGGGGTGCCCGGTGCCAGCGGGTTGGGGAACGGGCGGGTCTCCAGGCCGGCCAGGTCGATGTAGTGCTGGAGGGCGGTGGACGACGGCGGGAAGCGCATGGCGCCCATCTCGGCGGTCAGCGACGGGTCGCAGCCCTCGAAGCCGACGGTGCGCAGCCGGCCGCCGATCCGGTCGGCCTCGTACACGACGGGCCGCAGGCCCATCTTCATCAGCTCGTAGGCGGTGATGATGCCGGACAGGCCGCCGCCGACGACCGCGACCTCCTTGCCGTGCTCGGTCGCCGGGACCTGTCCCAGGCCCGCCGGATGGGCGAGGAAGTCGTCGTAGGCGTACGGGAAGTCCGGGCCGAACATGGTGATCGGCGGCCGGTCGTCCGCGTGGTGGGCTGCGGTGGGCACCGTGGACGTCATCGGGTACGGCTCCTTGCGGGCAGGGCGGGCCGCGGTCCTGGCAGGCCGGACCGGGACCGGGCGGGGCGGGAGCGGGCGCGGCGGCGGGGTCCGGGCGCCCGGTGAGGGGGTGCGCGAGGTGGCGCGGTGTCAGGCCGGCGGGCCGTACAGGTCCGGGCGCCGGTCGGCGAGGTAGGGGTTGGCCGCCCGCGACTCCCGGAGGAACCCGGCGTCGGCGTCGGCCGTGACGAGCTGCTCGGCGCGGCCGGCGCGGGTCCGCACGACGCCGTCCGGGCCGGCCAGGCAGCTGAGGCCGGTGAACTCCAGGCCGCCCTCGGTGCCGACGCGGTTGATGTACGCGAGGTACATCTGGTTCTCGAACGCGCGGACCGGGACGACGGACTCGGCGACGAACGGGAAGGGGTGCATCAGGGCGGTGGGCACCAGCAGCAGGTCGGTGCCGGCCAGGGCGTGGGCCCGCACGTTCTCCGGGAACTCCACGTCGTAGCAGATCAGCAGGCCCACCCGGAGGCCGCCGAGGTCGGCCTGGACCACCGGCACATCCCCGGGGGTGAACCAGCCGCACTCGAAGTCGCCGTAGAGGTGGGTCTTGCGGTAGTTGGCGAGGCGGGCGCCGTCGGGGCCGATGAGCTGCGCGGAGTTGTACACCGCGCCGTCCTCGCCGCCGGGGGCGCGCTCGGGGTAGCCGTAGAGCACCGCGACGCCGTGCTCGGCGGCGATCGCCGCGACGGCCGCGGCGCCCGCGCCGTCGGCGGGTTCGGCGAGGCGGTGCAGGCCCTCGCCGATGGCGTAGCCGGTGAGGAACAGTTCGGGGCAGGCGAGCAGTCCGGCCCCGGCGGCGGCCGCCTTCCGTGCGGCGTCCGCCAGCAGCCGCAGATTGTGCTCCGGGTCGCCGGGCCGTCCCGAACTCTGGAACAGGGCGGTGCGCAGCGACGACGACATGGGACACCTCGGGCGGATGTTTCGGGTGGGATGCCATGACCGTACGGGCCGCGGATGATCTCCGGCAAGGCGCGCCCGTTGCGCGGTGACCGGGTATTCGTTGCGCGGAAAAAGGGGCCCGCGGCGATTCGTTGCGCGAGCCCCCTGACGGGCGGGAGGAACGGCCGGTCAGCCCGGAGCGCCCGAGCTGAACCGGCGCAGCAGCGGCGAGAGGACGAGCACGGAACGGGTCCGCTCCACGAACGGCTCGCCCGCGATCCGCTCCAGCACCCGCTCGAAGTGGCGCATGTCGGAGGCGAAGACCTGGACGAGGGCGTCCGCCTCACCGGTGACGGTGGAGGCGGACGCCACTTCCGGGTAACGCGACAGACCGCGGTGGATCGCCTCGGGCGAGGTGTTGCGGCGGCAGAACAGCTCGATGTACCCCTCGGTCTCCCAGCCCAGCGCCGCCGGGTCGACCCGTACGGTGAACCCGGTGATGGCGCCCTCGGCGCGCAGCCGGTCCACCCGGCGCTTGACGGCCGGCGCGGAGAGGCCGACCTCCTGGCCGATGTCGGCGTAGCTGCGCCGGGCGTCCTCGGCGAGGGCGTGGACGATGCGTTCGTCGAGGTCGTTCAGTCGCACTGCTGGTGGTTCATTTCTCTGCTGCGGACAGTCGGGAGCGGCGCATGCCGTACCCGAAGTAGACCACAAGGCCGACGGCCATCCAGACGCCGAAGACCACCCAGGTCACCGCGCCGAGACTGCCCATCATGTAGACGCATAGCAGGAAGCCGACCGCGGGCAGCAGCGGCGAGAGCGGCGTACGGAACGTGCGCGGCATCTCCGGGCGGGTCCGGCGCAGCACGATCACCGCGACATTGACCAGGGCGAAGGCGAAGAGGGTGCCGATGCTGGTGGCGTCGGCGAGCTGGCCGAGGGGGACGGCGGCGGCGAGCACCCCGCAGAACAGCGAGACGATGACGGTGTTGGCGCGCGGCGCGCCGGTCCTGGGGTGCACCTTGGAGAAGACCTTCGGCACCAGCCCGTCGCGGGACATCGCGAACAGGATGCGGGTCTGCCCGTACAGCACGGTCAGCACCACGCTGGCGATGGCGACGACGGCGCCCGCGGCGAGCAGGACGGCCCAGACGTCCTGGCCGGTGACGTCCTTGAGGATGCCGGCGAGCGCGGCCTCCGAGCCGGCGAACCGCTTCCAGGGCAGGGCGCCGACGGCGACGGCGGCGACCAGGCAGTACAGCGTGGTGACGATCACCAGCGAGAGCATGATCGCGCGCGGCAGGTCGCGCTGGGGGTTCTTGGCCTCCTCACCGGCGGTGGAGGCGGCGTCGAAGCCGATGTAGGAGAAGAAGAGGGTGGCGCCGGCGGCGCTGACCCCCGCCATACCCATCGGCATGAAGTCGGCGTAGTTGCCGGAGCGGACCCCCTGGAGGGCGACGCCGCAGAACAGCAGCAGCGCCAGGATCTTGATCGTGACCATGACCGTGTTGGCGCGGGCGCTCTCCTTGGCGCCGCCCAGCAGGAAGACCATGGCGAGCAGGACGACCAGCAGGGCCGGCAGATTGAAGACGCCGCCGCTGCCGGGCGGCGCGGAGAGCGCGGCGGGGATGGTGACGCCGAAGAGGCCGTCGAGGAGTTCGTTGAGGTACTGGCCCCAGCCGACGGCGACGGCGGCGACGGAGACGCCGTACTCCAGGATCAGGCACCAGCCGCAGACCCAGGCGACGAGTTCGCCGAGGGTCGCGTAGGCGTAGGAGTAGGAGGAGCCGGAGACCGGGATGGTGCCGGCGAGTTCCGCGTAGGACAGCGCGGAGAACAGGGCCGTCAGGCCGGCGAGGACGAAGGAGAGGACGACGGCGGGCCCGGCGTCCGGGACGGCCTCGCCCAGGACGACGAAGATGCCGGTGCCGAGCGTGGCCCCGATGCTGATCATGGTCAGCTGCCAGACGCCCATCGAGCGGCGGAGCGTGCCGCCCTCGCCCCGGCCGCCCTCGGCGATCAGCCGCTCGACGGGCTTGCGCCGCGTCAGGCGGCTGCCGAGGGGGGACGGTCTCGGGGCGGTGTCCCCCGCGGGCGGGACCGTGCCGTGCTCCATCACTGGGGTGGCTCCTTCGTCGTTGCCGGTCGGGTGGTCCTCCGGTGACCGGCGACGGTCGGTGTACGGGCAGGACGAAGCACCCCGCCGCCGGAGACCGCCGAGCAGGCGGTCCCCGCCACTCCACGTACAGCGCCCGACCTTATGGCCCGTCGCTGACCTGCCGTAATGCAGGATTCTTGCGCGACTGCGAACAATCGTTGCGCACCGGGGCGGCAAGCGGCGGTTCGTTGCGCGCTGTCGTCCGATCGTACGGGGTCGCCCCGATGCCCCGGACACCGGATAGGCGGTACCGGATATCGGACACCCTCCCACGCCACCTGGCATGACGAAGGCCCCGCACCACAGGGGGTGCGGGGCCGGGGAACGGCGTGCGGAGACGTTTCCGCGGTCAGTTCCAGCTGGCGTGCAGCGGCTTGCCCTCGGCGTAGCCGGCGGCGCTCTGCACCCCGACGACGGCCTTCTCGGCGAACTCCGCCAGCGAGGCCGCGCCCGCGTACGTGCAGGAGCTGCGGACGCCCGCGATGATCGAGTCGATCAGGTCCTCGACGCCGGGACGCGCCGGGTCGACGAACATCCGCGAGGTGGAGATGCCCTCCTCGAACAGCGCCTTGCGGGCCCGGTCGTACGCCGACTCCTCGCTGGTGCGGTTGCGCACCGCGCGCGCGGAGGCCATGCCGAAGCTCTCCTTGTACGGGCGGCCGTCGGCGCTGTGCTGGAGATCGCCGGGCGACTCCAGGGTGCCGGCGAACCAGGAGCCGATCATGACGTTGGAGGCACCGGCCGCCAGCGCCATGGCGACATCGCGCGGGTGGCGCACCCCGCCGTCGGCCCAGACGTGCTTGCCGTACTTGCGCGCCTCGGCGGCGCACTCCAGCACCGCGGAGAACTGCGGCCGGCCGACGCCGGTCATCATCCGCGTGGTGCACATGGCACCCGGGCCGACACCGACCTTGACGATGTCCGCGCCCGCCTCGATCAGGTCGCGCACGCCCTGGGCGGAGACGATGTTCCCGGCGACGACGGGAACCTGCGGGTCCAGCGCCCGCACCGCCTTGAGGGCGCTGATCATCGACTCCTGGTGGCCGTGGGCGGTGTCCACGACCAGGGTGTCCGCGCCCGCCGCCAGCAGCGCCTCGGCCCTGCCCGCCACATCGCCGTTGATCCCGACGGCGGCGGCGATCCGCAGCCGGCCCCGGGCGTCGGTGGCGGGGGTGTAGAGCGTGGCGCGCAGGGCGCCCTTGCGGGTCAGGATGCCGACCAGCATGCCGTCCGCGTCCACCGCGGGCGCCAGCTTGCGGTTGGCGGCGTCGAGACGGTTGAACGCCTCCCGGGCGTCGATGTCCGCGTCGAGGACCAGCAGGTCCTTGGACATCACCTCGGAGAGCTGGGTGAAGCGGTCCACACCGGCCAGGTCGTGCTCGGTGACCACGCCGACGGGCCGGCCGCCCTCGACGACGATGCCCGCGCCGTGCGCCCGCTTGGGCAGCAGCGCCAGGGCGTCGGCGACCGTCCCGACCGGGGACAGCACGATCGGGGTGTCGAAGACCAGGTGGCGGCGCTTGACCCAGGTGACCACGTCGGTGACGACATCGAGCGGGATGTCCTGCGGGATGACGACCAGACCACCGCGGCGGGCGACGGTCTCGGCCATCCGCCGGCCGGCGATCGCGGTCATGTTCGCGACGACAAGGGGGATGGTGGTGCCGGTCCCGTCGGGCGAGGCCAGGTCGACGCCCTGCCGGGAGCCCACCGCGGAGCGGCTGGGCACCATGAACACATCGTCGTACGTCAGGTCGTACGGCACCGAAGAACACTCTTCGAGGGCACCGTTCTTCGGGTTCAGGAATCGCATACCGCCAGGATACGGGTCACCACCCGCGGTGATGCGATTGTCCGACGAACTCCCGTGCCCCGTGGTGCGATACGACGAGACGCCCCGCCGGACGGCCCTCCCGCCCGGCGGGGCGTCCCCTCACCCGGTCCCCCGCGCCATGATCACGGCGAGTCCGGTGTCCGTGCCGCGCCAGTACGCCACCGCGTCCGCGAGCACGTTCTCCACCACGCTCCACTCCTCGGGAGCGGCCGCCGCGTAGCGCTGCCAGCCGGTCACCACCAGCAGCCGGCCCCGGCCGGGCGGGCACCAGGACAGATCGGTCAGGCAGTCGGCGAGCGCGTCCCAGTTGTGCCCGAACCACTCCGGGAAACCGAGCGCCTCGGCACAGCGCCGCAGGAAGGCCGCCTTGTCCGCGACGCCCTCCAGGTCGAGCACCGCGGCGCTCCACCCGGCGCCGCGGGCCGCGGCGACCGCGTCCCGCGCCGGACGGCCCGCGGGCCACGACAGCACCCCGGGGGGCGTACGCCCGTCGAGCACCGCCACCAGCGGCGCGGGCAGGGAGTCCGTCATCGCAGCACCGCCCGGAACGACCGGTAGTGGTCCGCGGTGTAGTACGTCTCGTGCCCCTGACCGGTGACCAGGCGGCGCGCGCCGCGGTCGCGGGAGCCGGGGGTGCGGACCGTGTACTCGTGGTAGTAGCCGCGCGGGTGACGCGGCAGCAGCTTCTCGTGGTTGCCGAAGACCGTGCCGTCCTTGGCGTACGGGAACGGCCCGCCGGCGTCGATCAGCCGCAGGGTGTCGCGGGCCTCGGACGGCAGCTCGCCCGCCCGGACGGACGGCATGCCCTGCGCCCAGCCCGGTGCCCCGGCGGCGCCGGGCCCCCGGTCGCCGGAGACCGCGCTGTGGGACGGGGCGGGCGCGGTCCCCTTGCCGGTGTGGCCCGTGGAGCAGCCGGTGAGGACGAGGAGCAGCCCGGCGAGCAGCGCGCCGAGAAGGGCGGCGGCCCGGCGGGGAGTGGAGCG
>NZ_JCANQV010000207.1:0-10542 GCF_059553635.1 Candidatus Streptomyces philanthi | reverse complement strand
GCCAGGACCAGGCACGTCCCGGCCGCGAGAGAGGCCGTACGGAGCCGGTGCGCCCGCCTGCCCCGGGCGGTGACGTCCTCGGCCGGCGCGGTGCGCGCGCGGGCCTGTGCGTCCAGGGCCGTCTCCTGGAACAGGGACCGCAGCCGGTCGTCGGGCTCAGGCATCGTGGGCCTCCTCCATGCGCGGGTCCTGCAGGCGGTGGGAGAGCGCGGCCCGGCCGCGGGCCAGGTGCGTCTTGACGGTGCTGGCGGACATGCCGGTCTCCCCGGCGATCTGCTCGACGGTGAGGTCGCACACGTAGTGCAGGGTCAAGGTGCGGCGCTGCCGGGGCGGCAGCTCGCGCAGCGCCGCCACCAGGGCGACCTGCTCGGGCCCCGGCCCCTCGGTGTGCGGCGGGGCGCCGCTGCGCTGCCAGGCGTCCGCGGCGCGCCGCCGGAAACGCCACCGGCTCACGGCCAGCCGCCAGGCCACCGTGCGCACCCACGCCTCGGGGCTGCCGTCCCGGTCCAGTTGGCGCCGCCGGCTCCAGCCCTTGACGAACGCCTCCTGCACCACGTCCTGCGCCTCGTGCAGGTCGCCGAGCATCACGTACAGCTGTCCCGTGAGCCGTGCGACCGTCTGGGCGTAGAACTCTTCGAACTCCTCGACGGTCAACTGCCACTCCCGGATCTCTCGCTTCACCCCGCATACGCCCGCCGGGGGGCGTCCGGTCGACACGGGGCGCGGGAAAGGCGCGTGAGGCTTCTCACGCAACCGGGACCGGTCGACACGCGTCACCGCGCCGGGCCCGGCCGGCCGGCAAAGCCGCCGGACCCACCACCGGGACGCGCCGACGGAGGACGGGCCGGGCCGTTCCGCCGCCGGTTCTCCGTACCAGTGTGTCCGCCCGCCCGCGCGCGGCTCCACGGCGGGCCCCGGGCGCGATGTCCGAAACCCGCCGGACCGGGCGGTGCGCACACGGCAGGGTCGGTGGGGGAACATGACCGGAGGACTCGGAAAGGCGCAGGCGGATGACCAAGTACACGACGATGGACAGCCCGCTGGGAGAGCTGCTGCTGGTGGGCGAGGACTCGGCCACCGCGAAGGGCGGCACCGCGCTCGCCTCGCTGTCCGTGCCCGGCCAGAAGGGCGGTGCCGTCGTCCGGGACGGCTGGACGCGGGACGCCGCCGCGTTCACGGAGATCGTCTCCCAGCTGCGCGCCTACTTCGCCGGCACGCTGACCCGCTTCGACATCGAGTACGCCGGCGGGGGGACGGAGTTCCGGCGGCGGGTGTGGGCGGCGCTGGAGTCCGTTCCGTACGGCAGCACCGTCAGCTACGGCGAGATCGCCGAGCGGATCGGCGCGCCGAGGGCCGCGGTGCGTGCGGTCGGCACGGCGATCGGCGCCAATCCGCTGCTGGTCGTACGGCCCTGCCACCGGGTGGTCGGGGCCGACGGATCGCTCACCGGCTACGCCGGGGGCCTGGAGCGCAAGCGGCACCTCCTCGACCTGGAGCGCGCCCACCGGGGCGGCTGATAGGGGCGCGCCCCGGCGTGTCCGGTCCGGTCGGTCCCGGGGCGCGACGGAGTACGGGGGATGACCCCCGGCGTGAGCGTCGTACGCCCCGGAGGCGCCGCGCGCCCGGCGCGGCGGGCCGGGCGTGAACACGCCCCCGCCCGCTCCGCGCGGGAGAACCCGTCAGAGGTAGAGCCCCGCCTCGGCCCCCTGTTCCTGGGCCGGGACCGACGGGGAGGGCGTGCCGCGGCGCAGTGCGTACAGCTCGGCGAGGGTGGCGCCCTCCCGGCCGATGCCCTCGGGGGTGCCGAGCCATGCCACCGCCTCGGAGCGGTCGAGCGGGCCCACCTCGATGCGGGCCAGGCAGCGGCCGGGGCGGACCACCGCGGGGTGCATCCGCTCCAGGTCCTCGTTGGTGGTGATGCCGACGAGGACGTTGCGGCCCTGGCCGAGCAGACCGTCCGTCAGGTTGAGCAGCCGTGACAGGGCCTGGCCCGCCGCCTGCCGGGCCTCGCCGCGGATCAGTTCGTCGCAGTCCTCCAGCAGGAGCAGCCGCCAGCGGCTGGTGCCCTCGTCGTCGTCCTCGCCCATGGCGATGTCCATGAGGTAGCCGACGTCGTTGAACAGCCGCTCGGGGTCGAGCACGATGTCCACCTGGCACCACTTCCGCCAGGAGCGGGCGAGGGTGCGCAGCGCGGAGGTCTTGCCCGTGCCGGGCGGCCCGTGCAGGAGCAGGAGGCGGCCGCTGACGTCCTGCGGACCCGTCGTCATCAGCCGGTCCAGCGCGCCGGCCACCGGGGCGGCGTAGTTGCGGCGGATCTCCTCCCAGGGGGAGGCGGAGATCCGGCGGGTCGTGCGCTGCGGGCCGCAGCGCGGGGAGAGGTACCAGAAGCCCATCGGGACGTCGTCGGGCCGGGGTTCGTCCGTGTCCTCGGCCTCGCGGGTGGCCTGGGCGAGGACCGTTTCGGCGAGGGTGTCGCTGACGGCGGTGACGGAGACGTCGGCGCCGTGGTTCCAGCGGGAGACCAGCACGGTGTAGCCGTCGCCCTCCGCGAGGAGGGCGCTGCGGCTGTCGCTGCGGGCGGAGCGCAGCACGGTGGCGCCGGGCGGCAGCAACGCGGCCCCGGGGCGCACGCGTTCCACCGAGCGGGCGCGGGCGCAGGGCTGGCTGCCGTCGGCGAAGCGCCCCAGGAACAGGGCGTCGACGACATCGAGGGGGGAGTCGGTGTCGTCCATGGTCAGACGGAGCGGTACGGACTCCTCGGCGGCGGCCGGCGGGAGATGGTCGGCAGACATGTCGTCATGATCGGGCACGCCACGCCGTGGCGTACACGGAATATCGGGCCGGGCCGCGGGACGATGACGCACGGGTGAACGCCAGCGCGAAGACACACCATTTGTCGTGAACATTCAACGATTCTTGACATGAACACTTCCTATTACTCGCGGGTCCTGCTACCACGGTGTCCGGAAATCCTGCCCAGGGAGGCTTCAGATGAGACTGTCCCGCGTTGCGGCCTTGCTGTCCGCGCTCGTTGTCACCTCGGCGCTCTCGCTCACCGGAGCGAGCGCCGCCGCGGCGGCCGAGCGCCCCCTCGCCACGGGCTATGTGGCGCTCGGCGACTCCTACTCGGCCGGCGTGGGGTCCGGCAGCTACGACAGCGGCAGCGGCGACTGCAAGCGCAGCTCCAAGGCGTACCCCGCCCTCTGGGCCGCGGCCCACTCCCCCTCGTCCTTCGACTTCACCGCCTGCTCCGGCGCCCGCACCGACGACGTCAAGAGCGGTCAGCTCGGCCCGCTGAACTCCTCGACCGGCCTGGTGAGCATCAGTGTCGGCGGCAACGACGCGGGATTCTCCGACACCATGACGACCTGTGCGCTCCAGGGGGAGAGTGCCTGTCTGTCCCGGGTGGCGCAGGCCGTCACGTACATCAAGAACACCCTGCCCGGCAAGCTCGACGGGGTGTATGGCGCGATCACGAGCAAGGCGCCGTCGGCTCGCGTCGTCGTCATCGGGTACCCGCACTTCTACAAGATCGGTGGCAGCTGCGTCGCCGGCCTCACGGACAAGTCCCGCAGCGCCATCAACGCGGCGGCCGACGAGATCAACGGCGTCACCGCCAAGCGCGCCGCCGACCACGGCTTCACCTTCGTGGACGTCAACACCACCTTCTCCGGGCACGAACTGTGCTCGGGCAGCCCCTGGCTGCACAGCGTCACCATCCCGGTGGGGGAGTCGTACCACCCCACGGCCACCGGCCAGTCCCAGGGCTATCTGCCGGCCTTCGGCTCCGCCGCGTGAACCAGCCGTTCTCCCGCCGCGCGGGAGGGCCCCGTGGTACCGGGTCCTCCCGCGGCGCGCCAACCGCCCGAAACCGGTCGACGTACGGTCAACTCGCCCTGATGGCGCCGCCGTAGGGGCATTACGTAGGCTGTGCCCCGATGGGACGAGGGGGCGGTGTGTCCCGTGGACGGTCTGCACGGGTGTCCGCCAGGGAAGATAGGGTTACTCTGCCCGGGGCCGGGTGCCCTCGTACGGGTGGGGAGAGTCATGGAACAGATAACAGTGCGCGGCAGGGCACGGGTGCCTGCCATCACGTGCGGAAGCGGCGCGTCCAGTGCGCGCCTGGACCGTCATCTCGCGGTGCTGGGCGGGCCCGCCGTGCCGCAGTGCGAGGTGGAGGGCGCGGCGTCCCTGATGCAGGAGCTGACCGCCCGTGGTCACGCGCCCGCCCGTCCGGGCCCCGGCGCGCGGGTCTCGCTGTTCGCTCCGCTGCGCAGGCTGCGGCGTTCGCTCTTCGGCGGCCACGCCTGACCGGCGGCGCGGACACAACCCTCCGGCGCCCCCGTCGTCCCGGCGCGGCCCGGCCGTTCGCCGGCCCCGGGGCGGCACCCCGCTCTCACCACCCGTCCCGGGCGACGGGTGGTTTTCTTGCGTGCCCAACTCCCGGTGCCGGTACGGCCGCACCTGCAAGGGTGCTTTCCCGTCAGCGTCGCGGGCGCGCCCGCGCCTCGGTCCGCCGAGGACGCTTCCCCCGCTGAGGCCGCGTCACGCCGTGTACCGCACCGGCCCGGGCCTCCTGTACCGCCCCGCCGCCGGTGCCGTCCCCCGGCCGCCGGGCGGCCGGTTCCCGCCCCGATGCGGCATGCGGCTCCCCGCTCGACACTTTAACCCTTGCGCAATTGGGTAATCTGCCATCAAGGCCCTCTGCCGGTACGGGAGATGACGCCGGCGGACGACGACACGGTGTGCCGTGGGGCGTTCCGGGGCCGGTGCGGCGCAGGGACGAACCATCACCGATCGGGGGACACGGAAAGTGAGAGAACGTGAGGACCACCGGGGGCGCACATGAACCGCGCTGACCGTCTCAGAGCAGAGGACCGGTACGACTTCGAGCGCGTGCTCGACCGGGGGCTCAACGTCCCGCAGATCCGCGAGGCGGCACGCCGCCCCGGCGCACCGCTCTCCACGGAGCAGCTGCGCACCCGCGCGCTCGCCGCGCGGACGACGCTCACCGCGGCCGCCGCCGAGGAGTACCGCCGCTACGTCGGCCTCCGCACCGCCGCCAAGAAGTCCGGCGACGCCCCCGACCGGTCGGCGGCCCCCGCCACCGGCGGCGCGCGCAACGGCCTGCTCGGCGCCCTGGCGCTGCTGATCCCCATGCTGGCCTGCGCGGCCGCGGTCGTCTTCCTCGTCCTCGGCTACGGGCTGCGCCTCGTCGGGCTGCAACCCCATGTGGCCGACGGGCTGGTGACGGCCGGCTGGGTCGCCGCGGGCGTCGCCGCGCTCGCCACCCTGGCGGGCCTGGCCGGCATGGTGGTGACCGCCCTCGGCAACCGCGCCGTGGCCTACGCCGACCGCGCCTGCGACGCGGACCCGGCCGTCGCCGAGGCCCGCCGGGCATGGCACGAGGCACTGCTGGAACGCGGCGTCCTGCCGTACCTCCAAGGCCAGCTCAGGGACGCGGGGGCCGGGGTGCCGCCCGCCGAGGACGAGGAGGGCGCCGGACCGCGCTTCTCCTCGCCCGGCTTCAGCAGCCCCGACTTCAGCGGCAAGAGGGGATTCAGCAGCCCGGACTACGGCCACGGCGCCGGGTTCAGCAGCCCGGACTACGGCCACGGTGCCGGCTTCAGCAGCCCGGACTTCCGTGGCGGCGCCGGCTTCGACAGCCCGGACTTCAGCGGCCCGGCGCTGCACACCACACCGGAGCCGTAGCCGCCGGGCCGCCGCACGGTGCGCGGACCACCGCGCACCGTGACGGCGGCACGAGCCGCGTACGACCGGAACACCCGGAGCGCATCTGCCGGTGGCCTGCCGTACACCTGGCCGTCGCCCCGGGGACGCACCACCTTGCTGAACTCGGCCCCGGGACCGGCGCGAGGCCGGTGCCGCGAAAGGAGAGCAGATGTCCGCTTCACGTCCGTACCGCCGCCGTCTCGCGATGGGGGCCGCCGCGCTCCTCGCCGCCGGGATCGCCGTGCCGGCCGCGGCCTCGGCCGCGTCGTCCGACGCCCCGGCACACGCCCGCGGCCACGGCCACGGGCAGAAGGCGAAGAACGTCATCCTGCTCATCGGCGACGGCATGGGCGACTCGGAGATCACCCTCGCCCGCAACTACACCGTGGGCGCCGCCGGCCGGCTGAACATGGACCTGTTCCCCCGCACCGGCGCGTACACCACCTACGCGGTCGACGAGCAGGGCAGGCCGGACTACGTCACCGACTCCGCCGCCAGCGCCTCCGGCTGGGCGACCGGCCACAAGACCGTCAACGGCCGCATCTCCAAGACCCCGGGCAGCGACAAGGCCGTCCGCACCATCCTGGAGCTGGCACAGAAGAAGGGCCTGGCGACCGGCTCCGTCACCACCGCCGAACTCACCGACGCCACGCCCGCCGCCCTCGCCTCGCACGTCACCGACCGCAGCTGCCAGGGCCCGGCCGACATGAAGAAGTGCCCCACCGACACCGTCGCCAAGGGCGGCCCCGGCTCGATAGCCGAGCAGAGCGTCGACCACAAGGTGGACGTCCTCCTCGGCGGCGGCAAGGCCCGCTTCGACCAGACCGTCACCGAGGGCCGCCACAAGGGCCGCACCGTCACCGAGCAGGCCCGCAGCCTCGGCTACCAGGTCGTCACCGACGACAAGGGCCTGCGCGCCGCCCGTCCCGGCAAGCCCGTCCTCGGCCTCTTCGCGCCGGGCAACGTCCCCGTGGAGTGGTCCGGCAAGGCCGCCGCCGTCGGCGGCACCGACCCCCAGCGCTGCCGCACCTCCAACCCCCAGCGCCCCGCCGGCACGCCCTCCCTGGAGGCGCAGACCCGCAAGGCCCTCCAGCTGCTGGAAACCGGTAAGGGGAAGAAGAAGGGGTTCTTCCTCCAGATCGAGGGCGCCTCCATCGACAAGCAGGACCACGCCGCCGACCCCTGCGGCCAGATCGGCGAGACCGCCGCGTTCGACCGCGCCGTCAAGGTGGCCCGCGACTACGCCGCCCAGCACCCCGACACCCTCGTCGTCACCACCGCCGACCACGCGCACACCAGCCAGATCGTGCCGCTGGAGGCCACCCCGCCCGGCCTGTCCGCCACCCTCGTCACCGACGAGGGACGCCCGATGAAGGTCAACTACTCGACCAACACCCCGGGCAGCTCCCAGGAGCACACCGGCACCCAGGTCCGCATCGCCGCCCAGGGACCGCAGTCCGACCGCGTCCTGGGCGTCACCGACCAGACCGACCTGTTCACCACGCTGCGCACCGCGCTCTCCCTGCGCTGATACGCGGCACCCGCCCGCGCCCCGTCCCGCACTCCCGGGGACGGGGCGCGTCCGGGTGCGTACGCTGGAGCCCGGCCGCACCGCGGCACCGAAGGCACCGAGGAGGGGCGGCGACATGGGCAGGACACGCACAACCGGCTACGCGCTGGCGGCGGCCTGCGCCGTCGCGCTCACCGGCTGCACCGTCACCGGCACCGCGGGCCAGGCACCGGGCACCACCCCGGCACCTGCCGGCCCCTCGGCCCCCGCCGCCTCCGGGACACCCGGCCCGGCGAGCCCCGCGCCCGTCGGCGGCGACCCGGCACGCTACGCCGCGAAGGCCACCACCGCGGCCCACCGCGCCGGGATCAGCCCCCGGCTGCTGATGACGATCCTCTACAACGAGGCGTACAAGCCCCACGACCCCGAATGGGAACGGGCCTGGCAGCGCATCAAGCCCGACTCCGCGTTCGGCATCGCCAACATGCACCGCGCCGCCTTCGACGAGACCAAGAAGGCCCACGGATTCGCCGACCGCGACTGGCACGAACTGCCCGGCGACGCGGACCTCGCCCTCAAGGCCGCCGCCTGGTACCTGCACGACCTCGACGCACAGCTGCCCGCCGCGCACCCCGCCTCCCTCACCCGGGAGGAACTCCTCGCCCTCGGCTACAACGCCGGCGCCGGCAACATGCGCGCCTTCGCCCGCGGCGCGAAGCCCGGACCGACGGCCCAGTCGTACCTGGACCGCTTCCGCGCCAACCGGGACGTGGCCGCCGACGCCCTCCGCGCCGCCCGCTGACGCGGCGGCGCCCGCGCGGCCCGCGCCCGGCTTGTTCTTCCACCTCGCGTCACCGCGGCATGCTCGCCGGTGGAGAAAACGCGGTGCGTGCCGGCGCCACGTTGGTCACACTCGCTGACATGACGGAGAAGATCACCCGCATCAACCCCGAGCAGCTTCACGAGACACCCGGCTACCACCACATCACCGTGGTCGAGGCAGGCCGTACCGCCTATCTGGCGGGGCAGTGCCCGCTCGACCGGAAGGGCGACCTCGTCGGTCCCGGTTCCGTCGAGACGCAGGCCGACCAGGTCGTCGCGAACGCGCTCGCCGCCCTGGCGGCGGTGCGTGCCCGGCCCGCACATGTGGTGCGGTCGGTGATCTACGTGCGGAGCGATGAGAGGGACGTTCTCGGAGCCGCGTGGAGCCGGCTCACCGAGTCCGCCCTGGGTCCGGCGTTCACCACCGCCAGCACGCTCGTGGGCGTCGCCCAACTGGGCTTTCCGGGACAGCTCGTCGAGGTGGATCTCACCGTGGCGCTGCCTGACTGACGTCGGACGGGGTATCGAACGGGGACGCCGCGAGGCGGACGGGACTTCCGCCACACGTCCTAGACTGGTCGCCGCAGCGGACAGGGACGTACCGGGGACGGGAGAGCGGCAGTGGCCAAGAGCGCGGGGGACTTCGAGGACCCGCCCACCGAGGTGCTCCACGAGACCGCCGCGGCGTTCGGACTGCTCGCCTCGCCCGCCCGGCTGCACATCGTCTGGGCGCTGGCGCAGGGCGAGTGCGACGTCAGCGGGCTCGCCGAACGGGTGGGCGGCGCGCTGCCCGCCGTCAGCCAGCACCTCACCAAGCTGAAACTGGCGGGACTGGTGCGGTCGCGGCGCGAGGGGCGCCGGGTGGTGTACCTCATCGAGGACCCCGACATGGTGACCATGGTGCGCTGGCTGGTCGAGCGGATGTCCGAGCGGACCGGCCACCGGCAGTCGTCCCCGGGGCGTGCACGTGGCCTGGGCGCCTGAGACCGCCGAAGGCGCCGGAACGTCCCCCGCCCCACCCGGCGGCCCCGGGACGGCCACCGCCGTCGGCGACGCGGGACGGCTCACCGTGCTGGAGGTACTGCGCCGCCTCGACACCGGGCCCCGCGGCCTGGTCGAGGCCGAGGCCGAGGAACGGCTGGCCCGCGACGGCGAGAACACCGCGCCGGGACGGCGCCCGCCCACCTGGCCCCGGCGCCTGCTGCGCAGCGTGCGCGACCCCTTCACCACCGTGCTGCTGTGCCTGGGACTGGTCTCCGCCGCCGTCGCCTCCTGGGGCACCGCCTGCGTGATCTCCGTACTGGTGCTGGTCAGCTGCGTGCTGCGGTCCAGTGGGGAGTACCGCGCCGACCGCTCCATGGCGGCCCTGCGCGACCTGGTCGCCACCACCGTCACCGTCCTGCGGCGGCCCACCGCGCAGGACCCGCCGCTGCCCCGGGAGATCCCCGCCGACCAGCTGGTGGTCGGCGACGTGATCCGGCTGGGGCCCGGCGACGTGGTGCCCGCGGACGTACGGCTGCTGCGCGCCGGCGGACTCACCGTCCACCAGGCGGTGCTCACCGGCGAGTCCGCGCCCGTCCCCAAACACCCCGTCGACGGCCCGTACGACGCCGGGCAGGACCTGTTCGGGCAGCCGCACCTGTGCTTCCAGGGCAGCAGTGTCGCCACCGGCAGCGCCGGCGCGGTGGTGACCGCGACCGGCGCGGACACCCGCTTCGCCGGCGCGTACCGGGCCGCCGCGCGGCAGGAACGCTCCACCGCCTTCGACCGTTCCGTCAACGGCGTCTCCTGGATCCTCATCCGCTTCATGCTGCTGATGCCGCCGCTGGTGCTGATGGCCGACTCCGCGCTGCGCGGCCGCCGGCTGGAGGTGCTGCCGTTCGCGGTGGCGGTGGCGGTGGGGCTGACGCCCGAGATGCTGCCGGTCATCGTGACGGCCGCGCTGGCCCGGGGCGCGAGCCTGCTCGCCCGCGGCCGCGCCGTCATCGTCAAACGGCTGCCCGCCCTGCACGACCTGGGCGCCGTCGACCTGCTGTGCGTGGACAAGACCGGCACCCTCACCCGCGACCGGCCCGTCGTCGACCGCTCCGTGGACGCCGGCGGCCACGACGACCCCGGGGTCCTGCACTGGGCCGCCGTCAACAGCCTCTGGACCCTCCACCTCGCCGACCTGCCGTCCCCCGACACCCTGGACGAGGCGGTGCTCGACGCGGCCGGCGAGCAGGCGGACACCCTGCTGTGCTGCGAGGGCGTCACCGTCCGCACCTACGACCCGGTGCACCGCACCTCCTGCGCCGTCGTCCGCCGGCCCGGCCGCACCGGCCGCCACACCCTGGTGGTCAAGGGCGCCGTCGACGAGGTACTGGAGCGGTGCGCCCGCGCCCGCGCCGGCGGGCGGGACACCGACCTGGACGACGCCGCCCGCGCGCGCCTGCGCCACCGGGCCGCGGAACTCGCGGACGACGGACTGCGGCTGC
>NZ_JCANQV010000206.1:0-10681 GCF_059553635.1 Candidatus Streptomyces philanthi | reverse complement strand
GGCCCCCAGGTGCAGCCGGGCGTCCGTCTGGGCGTGCGCCGCCGCCGTCCCGGCCGCCGAACCGAGCAGCGCGCCCACGCTCCACATCCCGTGCAGCCCGGACATGACCGGCCGGCCCAGCCGGTTCTCCGTCTCCACGCCCAGCGCGTTCATCGCCACGTCCGCCGTGCCCGAACTCGCCCCGTACAGCAACAGGAGCGGGCACAGCGTCCCCATACCGGGGGCGAGCGCGGGCAGCGCCAGCGACAGGGTCCACAGGGCGAGCAGTCCGCGCAGCGCGGTACGGGCGCCGAAGCGGTGGCTGATCCGGCCGGCGAGCGGCATGGCGAGCGACGCGCCGATCGCGGGGAAGGCCAGTGCCAGCCCGAGCTGTCCCGCGCTGATGCCGGTGTGGTCCTGGATCCAGGGGATACGGGTGGCGAAGTTGCCCGTCACCGAGCCGTGGACGAGGAACACCAGGGCGATCGCCCACCGCCCCCGGCGCACGGCGGACACGGGGAGGGCGTCGGGTGCCTCGGGGCCGGCCATGCGCGGCAAGCTACCAGGACGCCCGCGTGCCCATAAGGCGGAGTCCGGACCGGCCCCGGCACCCCGCCCGCTGTGAGCCAGTCCACACAGGCGTGCTTGCACGGCCCGCGGGGGACCGTGGCAGACTGAGACGGTACTGATACGAGCAGCAGCGCACTCCGGGGTCGGTGTAATTCCGAACCGGCGGTAACAGTCCGCGACCCGTCCGCAGCCAGCGGCCGGTTGAGCAGGTGGAATTCCTGCACCGACGGTGAAAGTCCGGATGGGAGGCAGTGCGCGGCGGCGAGGTACGGGATTCCGCCGTCGGCGGGTCCGTCCGGCGTGTTTCCGGACGCACCCCGCGTACGGCCGCATCCGCCGTCCCCTCGTCCGCTTCTGTCGTCCATGACAGCCCCGGAGTCCGTGCCTGACGAGGCAGGAGGACCCGGTGGCCACCTCAGCCCCCGCCGAGACCGCGGCGATGCGCCGCGCCGTCGAACTCGCCGCCCGCGGCCTCGGACACACCAGCCCCAACCCCGTCGTCGGCTGCGTGATCCTCGACGCCGACGGGCGTACGGCGGGGGAGGGCTGGCACCGGCGCGCCGGAGGGCCGCACGCCGAGATCCACGCCCTGCGCGCCGCCGGGGAACGCGCCCGGGGCGGCACCGCCGTCGTCACCCTGGAACCCTGCAACCACACCGGACGCACCGGCCCCTGCGCCCAGGCGCTGATCGACGCCGGGATCGCCCGCGTCGTCTACGCCGTCGCCGACCCCGACGCCCGCGCCACCGGCGGCGCGGCCACCCTCACCGCCGCCGGCATCGACGTCGAGGGCGGACTCCTCGCCGACGAGGCCGCCGAGGGCAACGAGGCATGGCTGACCTCCGTCCGGCTCGGCCGCCCCTTCGTCCTGTGGAAGTACGCGGCCACCCTCGACGGGCGGATCGCCGCCGCCGACGGGACCAGCCGCTGGATCTCCTCGCCCGAGTCACGCGCCGACGTGCACCGGCTGCGCGCCCTCGCCGACGCCGTCATCGTCGGCTCCGGCACGGCCCGCGCCGACGACCCCCAGCTCGGCGCCCGGGTCACCGGCCTCACCGACGACGAGATCAGCCAGCCGCTGCGGGTCGTCGTCGACTCCGGCGCCGCCGCCGTCAAGGCCGGCGCCCGCGTCCTCGACGGCACCGCCCCCACCCTCGTCGCGGTCGCCGAGGACACCGACGCGCACCACCTCGACGGCCTCGCCCCCCTCGTCCGCCTGCCGCGCGCCGACGGCGGCCGCGGCCTGTACCTGCCCGGCCTCCTCCAGGCCCTCTACGCCCGCGATGTGCGCTCCGTCCTGCTGGAGGGCGGGCCCACGCTCGCGGGCGCCTTCCTCCGCGCGGGCCTCGTCGACAAGGTCGTCGGCTATCTCGCGCCCGTGCTGCTCGGCGCCGGTCCGGCCGCCGTCGGCGACGCCGGAATCAGCACCCTCGCCCGCGCGTTGCGCCTCGATGTGACCGCCGTCGACCGGTTCGGTCCGGATCTGCGCATCACCGCCACTCCCGTCCGCCACCCCCGTCCCGAGGAGAACTGAAGTGTTCACCGGAATCGTTGAAGAACTGGGTGAGGTCGTCGCTGTCGAGGACCTCGGCGACGCGTCCCGCTTCCGGCTGCGCGGACCCCTCGTCACCGACGGCGCCCGGCACGGCGACTCGATCGCCGTCAACGGCGTCTGCCTGACCGTCGTGGAGAGCGCGGACGGCACCTTCACCGCCGATGTGATGGCCGAGACCCTGCACCGCTCCTCCCTCGGCGCGCTCGCCCCCGGCGACCGCGTCAACCTGGAACGCCCCATGGCCCTCGGCGGCCGGCTCGGCGGCCACCTCGTCCAGGGACACGTCGACGGCACCGGCACGATCCTCGAACGCGTCCCCGGCGAGCACTGGGAGGTGGTACGGATCTCGCTGCCGGACCGGCTCGCCCGCTACGTCGTCGAGAAGGGCTCCCTCACCGTCGACGGCGTCAGCCTCACCGTGGTCGACGCCACCGGCGAGGACTGCACCGTCAGCCTTATCCCCACCACGCTCGCCCTGACGACCCTCGGCCTCAAGAAGCCCGGCGACCTCGTCAACCTGGAGGTCGACGTCCTCGCCAAGTACGTGGAACGGCTGCTCGGCGACCGCGTCGCGGACGCGAAGGAGACCGGCCGGTGAGCGTGACGAGCTGGCTCAACGGTGAGGCGTTCACGGTTCTCGGACAGCACGTCATATGGTCCGACATGATCGGCAACACCATCGGCCTGGCCGCCCTGGCCCTCGGCTGGCGGCGCTCCCTGCTCACCTGGCCCGCCCAGGTCCTCTCCGGCGTGATCCTCGTCGGCGCCTACGCCTCCGCCCACCTCAGCGGCGGCGTAGGCAAGCAACTCCTCGTCATCGGCGTCGCGTTGTGGGGCTGGCGGCAGTGGCACCGCGGCCGCCGGACGGCCCAGGACGGCAGCATCGCCGTCCGCTTCGCCACCTGGCGCGAACGCGCCCTCCTCGCCGGTGGCACGGCCCTGGGCACCGCGGCCGTCGGCGGACTGTTCACCCTTCTGCCGCAGCTGTCGTGGAACCCCTGGCCGGACGCCTACATCTTCGTCGGCACGCTCGCCGCGATGGTCGCGCAGGCCCGCGGACTGGTCGAGTTCTGGTTCGCCTGGCTGCTGGTCGACGTCGTCGGCGTCCCGCTCGCCTTCAGCAGCGGACTGGCCTTCTCCGGACTCGTCTACGTCGTCTACCTCGCCCTCGTCGCCTGGGGCCTGCGCGACTGGTGGCTGCGCTCGCGCGCCGCGCGCGGCCCCGTCCTGGAAGGAGCAGCGGCATGACCGCACTGCAGAGCTGGTACGCCACCGAGGACACCGGGGCGGCGGACGACCTCCGGCTCGACCCCGTCGAACGGGCCGTCGCCGACATCGCCGCGGGCCGCCCGGTCGTGGTCGTCGACGACGAGAACCGCGAGAACGAGGGCGACCTCGTCATCGCCGCGGAGAAGGCCACCCCCGAGATCGTCGCGTTCATGATGAGCGAATGCCGCGGCCTGATCTGCGCGCCCATGGAGGCCCCCGACCTGGACCGGCTCGACCTCCCGCAGATGGTCGAGGAGAACACCGAGTCCATGCGGACCGCGTTCACCGTCTCCGTCGACGCCACCGCAGCGCATGGCGTCAGCACCGGCATCTCCGCCGCCGACCGCGCCACCACCCTGCGGCTGCTCGCCTCCGGCGGCAGTACGCCCGGCGACTTCGTCCGGCCCGGCCACGTCTTCCCGCTGCGCGCCCGGCCCGGCGGCGTCCTGGTACGCGCCGGCCACACCGAGGCCGGCGTGGACCTCGCGCGGCTGGCGGGACTGCGCCCGGCGGCCGCCATCGTGGAGATCGCGGGAGAGGACGGCACCATGCTGCGGCTGCCCGACCTGATCCCCTTCGCCCGCAGGCACGGCCTGTCGGTCATCTCCATCGAGGACCTGATCGCCTACCGCCGGACCTCCGACCCCGTCGTCCGCCGCGAGGCCGAGACCCGGCTGCCCACCGCGCACGGCGCGTTCACCGCGTACGGCTACCGCTCCACCACCGACGGCGTCGAGCACATCGCCCTGGTCGCCGGGGACCTCGGCGACGGCGAGGACGTCCTGGTCCGGCTGCACTCCGAGTGCCTGACCGGCGATGTCTTCGGCTCGCTGCGCTGCGACTGCGGCCCCCAGCTGGAGGCCGCCCTGGAGCGGGTCGCCACCGCCGGGCGCGGTGTGGTCGTCTACCTCCGCGGCCACGAGGGACGCGGCATCGGCCTGCTGCCCAAGCTGCGCGCCTACGCCCTCCAGGAGGAGGGCCGCGACACCCTGGACGCCAACCTCGAACTGGGCCTGCCGGCCGACTCCCGCGACTACGCCGCCGGCGCCCAGATGCTGCACGACCTGGGCGTCCGCTCCGTACGCCTGATGACCAACAACCCGGAGAAGACGTCCGCCCTGGTGCGGTACGGGCTGGCCGTCACCGGCCGCGAGCCGGTGCCCGTCCAGGCGGGCGAGCACAACCTGACCTATCTGCGCACCAAGCGGGACCGGATGGGCCACGACCTGCCCTGGCTCGACGCCCGCTGAACCACCCACCGGCGACACCACCCGTACGAGGAGAGACATGAGCGGCAAGGGCGCACCCGAACTGACCGTGAAGAACTGCGGCGACCTGCGGGTGGCCGTCATCGCGGCCCAGTGGCACGAGAAGATCATGGACGGCCTGGTGGACGGCGCGCTGCGCGCCCTCGCCGAACTGGGCATCGACGAACCCACCCTGCTGAGGGTCCCCGGCACCTTCGAGCTGCCGGTCGTCGCCAAGGTCCTGGCCGGCCGCGGCTACGACGCGGTGGTCGCGCTCGGCGTGGTCGTCCGCGGCGGCACCCCCCACTTCGACTACGTCTGCCAGGGCGTCACCCAGGGCCTGACCCAGGTCGCGGTCGACACCGGCGTCCCCGTCGGGTTCGGCGTGCTGACCTGCGACACCGAGGAGCAGGCCCTCGACCGGGCGGGCCTGCCCGGCTCCGCCGAGGACAAGGGGCACGAAGCGGTCACCGCCGCCGTCGCCACCGCCGCGACCCTGCGCACCGTCGCCGAGCCCTGGCGGTGAGGGCGACGCGCCGCCGCCCCGCGCCACGCGGAGGCGCTGCACACCGCCGGTCGATCACCGCGTAGGGTAGGAACACCATGTCCAAGAAGACGTTCGAGGAGCTCTTCGCCGAGCTCCAGCAGAAGGCCGCCACGGGCGACCCCGCCACCTCCCGCACCGCCGAGCTGGTCCAGGCGGGCGTCCACACGATCGGCAAGAAGATCGTCGAGGAGGCCGCCGAGGTGTGGATGGCCGCGGAGCACGAGTCCCACGACGCCGCCGCCGAGGAGATCTCGCAGCTCCTCTACCACCTCCAGGTCATGATGGTCGCCAAGGGCATCTCCCTCGACGACGTCTACGCCCATCTGTGACCCCCCGCCCCTGACCCGTACCTCCCCGCACCGCATCCCTTCACCCGCAAAGGAAGCACCCCTCATGCTGCGCATCGCCGTCCCCAACAAGGGTTCACTGTCCGAGCCTGCGTCGGCGATGCTCCATGAGGCCGGCTACCGCCAGCGCAAGGACCGCAGGGAACTGGTCCTCGTCGACGCGGAGAACGAGGTCGAGTTCTTCTTCCTCCGCCCGCGCGACATCGCCGTCTACGTCGGCTCCGGCAAGCTCGACATCGGCATCACCGGCCGCGACCTGCTGCTGGACTCCGGCTCCCCGGCCGAGGAGATCCTCCAGCTCGGCTTCGCCGGCTCGACCTTCCGCTACGCCACCCGGCCGGGCACCGCGAAGGACGTCAGCGAGTTCGGCGGCATGACCGTCGCGACCTCCTTCCAGGGCCTGGTCGAGCAGCACCTCGCCGACAACGGCGTGGAGGCGTCCGTCGTCCACCTCGACGGCGCCGTCGAGACCGCCATCCAGCTCGGCGTCGCACAGGTCATCGCGGACGTCGTGGAGACCGGCACCACCCTGCGCAACGCCGGCCTGGAGATCATCGGCGAGCCGATCCTCACCTCCGAGGCCGTCGTCATCCGCCGCACCGGCGCGCCCGCCGACGACCCGAAGGTCCGTCAGTTCCTGCGCCGCATGCAGGGCGTCCTGGTCGCCCGCCGCTACGTGATGATGGACTACGACATCCGCGTCGAGCACGTCGAGAAGGCCGTCGCCCTCACGCCCGGCCTGGAGTCGCCGACCGTCTCCCCGCTGCACCACGAGGGCTGGGTCGCGGTCCGCTCGATGGTCCCCTCCAAGGACGCCCAGCGCATCATGGACGAGCTGTACGACCTCGGCGCCCGCGCGATCCTCACCACCGGCATCCACGCCTGCCGGCTGTGACCGGAAGCCGCCCGCCCCGCCGGCGGGCGGCCCGCCCGACCCCAGCACCTTCAGACGGAAGACCGACGACGTGTCCGCTCCCGCGCCCCTGCCCAGCCTCCCGGTGACCTTCCGGCCCACCCGCACCCGGGCCGTGCTCTACGGCGTCGGCCTCGCCCAGCTCGCCGCCCTGGCGGTCGTCGCGCTGACGCTGCCGGGACTGTCCGGCGGGGAACGGCTGAGCTTCGTCGGCACCGGTCTGATCGTCCTCGCCGTCCTGCTGCTGCTCGCCCGCCCCAAGGTCGTCGCCCGGCCGGACGGCGTCACCGTCGTCAACCTCACCACCCGCCGCGACCTGGCCTGGGCGCAGGTGCTGCGCGTCAACCTCCGGGTCGGTGACCCGTGGGTCCATCTGGACCTCGCCGACGGCACCAGCCTGCCCGCGATGGGCATCCAGCCCGGCATCGCCAAGGAGCAGGCCCTGCGCGACGCCCGCGCCCTGCGCGCCCTCGCCGAGAGCCACGGTTCCGGCGGCCCCGCCGACGGGTGACCGTGCCGGGACCGCACGCCGCTGTCCAAGGGCCGTCCCCCTGGCGGGCGCACGACGGCCGCCACGGCACCTCGCCGCGCCGCCCGGACATCCGGACACGCCCGGCATCCGGACGCCCGTCCGCCGTGCGAGGCACCGCGTCCGACGCCGTGCGCCGACCCGCGAGGGATCGCGGGACAGCCCTTACTCTGTTGTCCGGGGCACCCCATGCGCCCCGCCCCTCCCCGGGGCCACTGCGACCTGAGGAGTGACTCCCTCCGGCAATGGACGGATCGTCCTGTAGTACCTGCGCCGCCCCTCCCGCACCACCGAGCACACCGGAGGCGGCGGCATGACCGGCCCGGCACTCCTGCTCGCGGCCGCACTCGTCCTCATCCTCGCCAACGGCTTCTTCGTCGCCGCGGAGTTCGGACTCGTCACCGTCGAGAAGGCGGACGCCGAACGGGCCGCGGAGAGCGGCGACCGCCGCGCCGGCACCGTCGTCGCCGCACTGCGCGAACTCTCCTTCCAGCTCTCCGGCACCCAACTGGGCATCACCATCACCTCACTGGTCGTCGGCATGCTCGCCGAGCCCGCGCTCGCCGGACTGCTCGACGGGCCGCTGGCCGCCACCGGGCTGCCCCGCGGCATGGTCCCCGGCACCGCCGTGCTCCTGGGCATGCTGCTGGCGTCCGCCGTGCAGATGGTCGTCGGCGAACTCGTGCCCAAGAACTGGGCGGTCTCCCGGCCGCTCCAGGTGGCCCGGTTCGTCGCCCGGCCGCAGCGCGCCTTCTCCCGCTTCTTCCGCCCGGTGATCACCCTGCTGAACACCGTCGCCAACCGGTTCGTCCGCGCCCTGGGCGTCGAGCCCACCGACGAACTGGCCTCCGCCCGCACCCCCGGCGAACTGGTCTCCCTGGCCCGCCACTCCGCGCGGGCCGGGGCCATCGAACAGGACACCGCCGACCTGTTCGTCCGCACTCTCTCCCTCGGCGACCTGACGGCCGAGAACGTGATGACTCCCCGGGTACGGGTCAGCGCCCTCCAGGCGTCGGCGACCGCCGAGGACGTCGTCAACCTCACCCGCGCCACCGGCCTGTCCCGCTTCCCCGTCTACCGCACCCGCCTCGACGAGGTCGCCGGCATGGTGCACCTCAAGGACGCGCTGGCCGTCCCGGCCGGTGAGCGGCTGCGCACCCCCGCCGAACGGATCGCGGTCCCGCCGCTGCTGGTGCCCGCGACGCTCCCGGTGGCGCCGCTGCTCGAACGGCTGCGCCGGGAGGCGCCCATAGCGGTGGTCGTCGACGAGTACGGCGGCACCGCGGGCGTCGTCACCCTGGAGGACATCATCGAGGAACTCGTCGGCGAGGTCCGCGACGAGCACGACCGGGCCGACCTGCCCGAACTGGCCCAGACCCCCGCCGAGGACGGCCGCCCGGCCTGGGACGCCGACGGCGGCTGCCGCGTCGACACCCTGCGCCGCATCGGCCTGAAGGCCCCCGAAGGCCCCTACGAGACGGTGGCGGGACTGATGGCCCACATACTCGGCCGGATCCCCGCCCCCGGCGACACCGCCGACCTCGACGGCTGGCGGCTGAGGGTGCGGCTGGTCGCCCACCACCGGGCCGAACGGATAAGGATCGTGCGCACCGCCCCCGCGCCCGCGCCCGTCCGCGAGCCGGCGGAGGTGACCGGATGAGCGTGGTCCAACTCCTCTTCGCGGCGCTGCTCGTCCTCGTCAACGGTTTCTTCGTCGGCGCCGAGTTCGCCCTGGTCTCCGTGCGCCGCAGCCAGATCGAGCCGCTGGCCACCGGCGGCTCCAAACGCGCCCGCCAGGTCCTCGACGGCCTGGAGAACCTGCCGCAGATGATGGCCGCCGCCCAGTTCGGCATCACCGTCTGCTCCCTGACGCTCGGCGCGGTCGCCGAACCCACCGTCGCCGGGCTGCTGGAACCGGTCTTCCGGGCGCTGCGGCTCCCCGCCCCGCTGGTCCACCCCCTGGGCTACGTCCTCGCCCTGGCCACGGTGGTCTTCCTCCACCTGGTCATCGGCGAGATGGTCCCCAAGAACCTCGCGATGGCGGCCCCCGAACGGACCGCCGTGTGGTTCGGCCCCCCGCTCGTCGCCTTCGCCCGGCTCTGCCGCCCCGTCACCGCCCTGCTCGGCGCCTGCGCCCGGGGCGTGCTGCGGATCTTCCGGGTGGAGCCCAAGGACGAGGTCGAGGCGGTCTTCACCAGCGAACAGCTCACCCATCTGGTGGAGGACGCCGGGCAGGCCGGACTCCTCGCCCCGGCCGAGCAGGAACGCCTCGCCGACGCCCTGGAACTCGGCAGCCGCCCGGTCACCGAGGTACTCCTCGACCGGTCGGCGCTGGTCACCGTCGACGCGACCGTCACCCCCCGCCAGGTGGAGGAGCTGACGGTGCGCACCGGCTACTCCCGCTTCCCCGTCCGCGGCCCCGGCGGCGCCTACATGGGCTACCTCCACGTCAAGGACGTCCTGGACCTGGAGGAACGCGACCGCGCCGTCCCGCAGCGGGTCTGGCACCCGATGACGACCCTGCGCGCCGAACTCCCGCTGGACGACGCGCTGACCGCGATGCGCCGGGCCGCCTCCCACCTCGCGGCGGTCACCGGCCCCCACGGCCGGGTGCTCGGCCTGGTCGCGCTGGAGGACGTCCTGGAGAAGCTGGTCGGCGAGATGCGCGACCCCGCGCACCACGAGCGTCCCGCCACGGAAACGCCCGCCGGCGCCGGGCTCACCGCGCCGCGCGCGGACACGGTACGGCGGGACGAGGACGACCGTGCCCTGACCGGGTGACACAAGGGGCCCGTCCGGCCGGCCGGGCCCCTTCCGGGTGAACCACCGTCAGCGGCCGGGCTCCCCAGGAGGCCCGCCGCCCGCGTCCCGGGGACCGCGGCCCGACAGCACCTCCCCGTACGCCTGCATCAGATCGGGCAGCCGCAGCGTGGCGAGGTCGTCCCGGCCCGGGGCGCCGGTCCAGGCCGACAGCCGCAGATCGCGGTAGGCGCAGCTCTTCTCGTACAGGGTCCGCAGGAAGCGGCCGTTGCCCAGCTCGTCGATCCAGCCCTGCTCGACGACATGGCCGCTGATGCTGCTCAGCTCCTCCCGGGCCTCCTCGTCCCAGCGGTCGCCGTTCTCCGCCGCCAGGACCTCGCCGATCGCGGTCAGCTCCGGCGGCCGGTAGCTGGGGAAGTCGACGCGGGTGGTGAAGCGGGAGGACAGCCCCGGGTTGGCGGCCAGCAGCCGGTCCATGCCCTCGGGGTAGCCCGCGAGGATGACGACCAGCCGGTCGCGGTTGTCCTCGGCGCGTTTGAGCAGCACCTGGAGCGCCTCGTCGCCGTACGCGTCGCCCTTGCTGTAGCCCGAGTTGGACAGGCTGTACGCCTCGTCGACGAAGAGGACGCCGCCCAGCGCCGAGTCGATCAGCTCGTTCGCCTTGACCGCTGTCTGCCCCAGGAACTCGCCCACCAGGTCGGCCCGCTGCGCCTCCACCAGATGGTCGCCGCCCAGCAGCCCGAGGGCGTAGAAGACCCGGCCGAGGATGCGGGCGACGGTGGTCTTGCCGGTGCCCGAGGGGCCGGAGAAGACGAAGTGGCGTTTGGGCGGTTGCACCGGCAGGCCCTGCCCGGCCCGCAGCCCGGCCATCCGCAGCTGCGCCGACAGCGCCCGCACCTGCCGCTTGACCGGCTCCATGCCGACCATCCGCTCCAGCTCCGCCAGGGCCTGCTCCAGCAGCACCG